>JAUVJO010000218.1 GCA_030592345.1 Deltaproteobacteria bacterium | reverse complement strand
GTGCCCCCTGATACGTCCCTGGTAAAGGCAAAGGATATTATCGCTGAGAAGCGGATCGCACACCTCCTGGTCGTAGATAAGGAGGGGAAACTTATCGGGATAGTGTCGGACAGGGATCTTAAGCGGAGTTGGGCATCTCCGGCGACAACACTCAGCGTTCACGAGTTAAACTATTTGCTGAAGCAGTTGACCGTTGAAATGATCATGGTAAAAAAGACCATTACCATCGGGCCCGGGACAACTATCGAACGTGCAGCCCGTATCATGCAAGAAAACAGGATCAGCGCCTTGCCGGTCATAGAAAAGGAAGATCTCGTAGGCATCATCACGACCACGGATGTCATGGATGTGTTGCTTCAAGCCATCGGCATTAACGGAGAGAGCAAGCGTTTTACGGTCTTGGTTGAGGATCGCATCGGGGTGGTGTTCGAGGTGTCGAAAATCCTGAAAGAGCACCAGATCAACATCCGGAGCCTGGTCACCTTGCCCGAGCAAGAGCACCCGGGGATCTATCACTTGGTCATGAGAGTGGCTGCTGCAAACGGCGAAAAAGCCATTTCAGTTTTAACCGAAGCAGGATTCAAGGTGCTGACGAAATACGTTGAGGATCTCACTCCATATTTGCCAAAGTCATAAGGGTGACGCAGGGATTGCGGAAAACAGACCGTCAAAGAATTTGTACGGAACGAAGTCCGACGGGTATTTGTTGCCTTATTATTACTGCACACCAGCCAGCCCGGTTGAAGTCGATGGATATATCAAGAGGTTTTTCCCGGATATCTTATGCCATGACACGCAATACGATGAAGTGACTCACGAGCGGCTTGCCATTTGTTATTTGAGCGATCATGGCCTTTGGGAGGATGCAATCAAACGCTTTGCGCAAAGCAAAGTGACTGTTCAGGCAGGCATCTACGACTACCTTTTCAGGCAATTGCTCCGTGCAAAAAGACAGAATGATGCCAGGGCTATTTCAGTCACCTTCCTGGAGAATATCGAGGGCGGCAAAGGGTTGGTTAGGGGCAGGTTGATGTGGTCAGATTTTATCTTGGTCGCCTCTAAGAATTCACCATCACGTAAGGAGTGTTACTTGTTGTGGGAAATTTGAAGCCGGCTTTGTCCATCATTGGTTGCGGGACGTTGGGCACGGCCTTCGGAAAATTACTTGCCAGAGCCGGCTATCGGATTAGTGGAATCGCCACAAGAAGCCTTGAAACAGCAGAAAGAACGGCCGGCATCATTGGTGCAAAGCGGTTTTCTGATTGCCCCTGGGAGATCAGCCTGGGGGCCGATGTGGTTTTTATTACTACGCCTGACGATGCGATCGAATCAACATGCAAAGTCATTTCCGAACACAAAGGCTTTGAAAAAAACGCAGTGGTGATTCATTGCAGCGGCGCTCTTTCGTCAGAGATTCTCTCGTCGGCAAGAGACTGCGGGGCTGTAGTTGCGAGCCTTCACCCCCTCCAGAGCTTTGCTTCAGTCGATCAGGCCGAAACGCTGGTACGAGGCTCCTTTTGCGCCATTGAAGGCGACAACGCAGCGCTTCCTGCCGTACGTCAACTTGTAAATGATCTGGGCGGTCTCCTCATGGAGATAACCGCGGAGGCAAAAACGCTTTACCATGCAGCAGCCGTTGTAGCTTCTAACTATCTGGTGGCGCTCATTCATCTTGCCCTGAAGTTAGATCGCGCAGCCGGAATACCGCCGGATGTCGCCTTCAGGGCGACTCTGCCTTTGATCAAGGGTACGCTTAGCAGTATCGGTGCTAAAGGGATACCGGAAGCCCTGACCGGGCCGATTGCCCGGGGTGACAGAGCCACTGTCGCGGCTCACCTCAAGGCAATAAAAGATCGCGTTCCTGAGCTTCTGACGGTTTACAGTACCCTGGGCCTTTACACGGTTGATCTTGCCAAAGACAAGGGAACCCTTACAAAGGAGATGGTTGAAGAACTCATTGCCCTTCTTGAGCGAGAGGAAACTAAAGGATTGTAAATGAACACCCGGAGCATTACCATTGTTTCCTATAAAATGGTCCCGCCATAGGCGGGATTCAGCGGTTCTCCTTGCCCTACGTAGCAACCTATTAGCGACTATCGGGATTACCCGGACTTTTTGAGAAGTTACTGGAAATCAGCTTAATCCGTTGAAATGATATCGCTTTTTTTGAGATGTTTGCTCAAATGCGAATATTTTTACAACCCAGGATAACCACCTAACATACCTTGACAATCTCTGCATAATCCTCTATCAACTAAATTTAACTATAGACTTTCACATATTAAATTTCACGAGACCAGAGGGAGGAGGCTGTATTGTAATACGCCGACGACCGATAACGCGGTGAAATTTAATATGTGAAAGTCTATAAATATTCCAACGGGAGGGGGAGCCATGACCAAATCCGAGCTGATAGACGCACTGAGAAAGGAAACCGGTCTGTCAATAACCAAATCCGAGCAGGTTGTTGAGCTGTTTTTTGACAGGATGTCCGATGCACTCGCAAACAGTGGCAGGGTTGAAATCCGGAGCTTTTGCAGCATCTTTGTCAAGCAATACAAAGGATACACTGGCAGGAACCCAAAAACTGGCAAGCCGGTCAAGGTTTATGCCAAGAAGCTGCCGTTTTTCAAGCCAGGCATGGACCTTAAACAAAGGGTTGATTACTCACAAACCCAAGTGAGAGGAGGGAAGCGTAAATGAAAAAGTTCAAAGACGATTTGCAGGCAGTAAAAAAGGAGTTCAAGACACTCACAAAGAAGACAAAGGAACTGACAAACAAATTCACGAAAAAGGTTTGACTCCATTGAGATGCAGGATTGAAAGAAACAACCGGCAACGGATAACCGCGAACGGTTACAAAATAGTTTATCAGAGGTTTCTTTATGACCTTTATGCCAAGTTTCAAGACAGAAGACGAGCTAAAGGCCCATCAAGTGGAAGGGCTTAGATGGACGGTCAACCATGCCTATCAGGGGTCTTCCTTTTACAGGAGCAAGATGGATGAGGCAGGTATACGGCCGCAAGACATACGATCTTACGATGATCTCAAAAGACTTCCTTTCACGTCAGCCCGGGATCTTCGGACGGATTACCCGTTTCCGCTCCTATCGGTTCCTTTTGAAAAGGTAGTTCGCATCCATGCCTCGTCCGGCACCACAGGAAAGAAAAAGGTGCTCTGTTATACCCGGAAAGATCTCGATGACTGGGCTAATATGTTTGCCCGGTGTTACGAAATGGCAGGCCTGACCCGAAAAGACCGGGTGCAGATTGCTGTGGGCTATGGGCTCTGGACGGCAGGTGTCGGTTTTCAGCTTGGCTGTGAACGCTTTGGCGCCATGGCCGTGCCAGTGGGGCCAGGGAACCGTGATATGCACTGCGAGGTCATGGTGGATCTTAAAAGCACTGTTTTTTGTTGTACCGCCTCCATGGGGCTTCTTATGGCCGAGGAGATTCAGCGTCGAAACCTTGCTGACAAAATCGCCATCAACAAGGTGATCTTTGGAGCTGAACGTCACAGCGCGGCTATGCGAAAGCAGATCGAGGAATATTTCGGGATTGAAGAAAGCTTTGATATCCCGGGGCTCACAGAGCTCTACGGGCCGGGGACAGGCCTTGAGTGCCAAAAGCACGAAGGCGTCCATTACTGGGCCGATTACTATATCCTTGAAATCATCGATCCAAAAACGCTTGAGCCCCTGCCGCCAGGCGAGACCGGAGAGATGGTAGTCACCACGCTATGCAAGGAGGCAACCCCGCTGATTCGGTATCGCACCCGCGATTTGACCCATCTCAAGCCGGGGCCTTGCTCGTGTGGAAGTGTGCTTCCCATGCACGGCCCCCTGCTGGGTCGCACAGACGATATGTTTATCATCCGTGGTGTGAACATCTACCCTGGTCAAATTGATGATCTCCTTTCCCGGGAAGACAGAGTGGGAAGCGAATACCAGGTCCTTTTGACGCGCAGGGATGGAAAGGACTACATGACAATCCGCGCGGAGCGCAGTGAGACTACGAGATCTTCTGAGGACGGGGCAATCACGGCCCAGCTTGAAGATGCAATCAGGCGCAATATCCTTGTTCGAGGAAAGGTGGAACTGGTCGATTATGGTAGCCTGCAACGCACTGAGAGGAAGAGCAAGCGGGTCTTTGATGAAAGGTAGGCGGGTTTTCAGGTTCGGAGTTTTTGGTGAACCCTGAACCCGTGAACGGTTACCATACAACAAAGGACGGTATCAAAAATGTGCGACATCAACGACGGCCGCCATCGTGTGCCGCCTTCCTTCTTCGTGTTTTTCATGGGCTTTTTCCGTTGCTCCCATGCGGAGGCACCATTGTCTGTACTTGCATTCTGGTTGATCGCAGCACGTGCCCGCCTTTCCGAAGCAGTCGAAGTTGCCTTCTTTTATCTGTTTCCTGTGAATGATCGGAGAGATTACCTCTCTGAAGCACTCATCGCAAAGGGACGAACTGATATCCTCTGGCCCCCAAGGAAAGACAGAGTCTTTTTCCCATTCTTTCCCACATTTCACACATTTAACGCGCAATTTGTTCATCGTATGCACCTGTAAAGCCTTCTTGGCTATGTTATCTGAGTCGCGGTGCTAAGTCCTTCAAAGACAAGGACCCATATGACACTTTGCCGGGAAAATCAAGGATTATTTTTGTCCGCCAGCATGATTTGTGCGAAAAGACCCTTTTTACACAGCCTTCTTGCATCTTTCGTGCTATAGACTTTCACATATTAAATTTCACAAGGCCAGAGGGAGGAGGCTGTATTGTAATACGCCGACGACCGATAACGCTGTGAAATTTAATATGTGGAAGTCTATATATAAAGATAATACGTCTCCGCATTGCTTATGATACCATGTTTTTTTGTTGCAATATTGCCTTGAGGTAAGACATACTCTGCCCGTCCTGGGAAGCTCAAGGTCGCGGACTCGCCGTGTTTCTGAAAAGCAGAAGGCTCAAAGTCGAAGGCCTGCCGTATACGCAAGGCGGATTTCTGTTGTATTGACAGGCTCAAAGCAAGAGGTCTCCTTGTCCTGCTTTCAGCCCTTAAGCCTGGAGGGAAAAAAGTGACAGATATGCCTCCCGTCATCATACTCTTTGGTATCTTTGGTACTTCGTTTGTGCTTGCTCTATCTGGCGCTCTCATGCCCGGCCCGGTGCTGACGGTCACCATTACGGAAAGTTCCAGGCGCGGGTTTTGGGCCGGTCCTTTGATAATGGTGGGCCACGCTATTCTGGAGCTTTGCCTGGTTGTCCTCTTGCTCCTCGGACTGGGACCCTACCTACAAAAAGATATGGTTTTTGGAATCATCGGACTTGCCGGGGCTTTGATCTTGATATGGATGGCCCTTGGCATGTTTCGGTCTATTCCGTTCTTAACGCTTAAACTCGATCAGCAGCAAGTCCCTGAAAGTACCCATCCAGTGTTAGCCGGTATACTCATGAGCCTTGCAAACCCTTACTGGCTCATTTGGTGGGCAACTATCGGTTTGGGCTATATTGTCTATGCCATGAAGTTCGGTGCGGTGGGGGTAATCACGTTTTTCGTGGGACACATCTCCGCAGACTTTGCCTGGTACTCCGCAGTCTCTTTTGCGGTTTCAAAGGGCAGGGGGTTCATGAAGGACAGGGTGTACAAAGGGGTGGTAGCAGTTTGTGCCTCTGGCCTCGTGATTTTTAGCTTCTGGTTCGGGTTCGTTGGAATCCAGAAACTGGCCGCTGCGTTCTCTGCCTGAGTATTAAGACTTTGACTTGAAACGACATTTCAGATATTTTTATCTTGAATTAGAAAAACCAATACCTGTAATCCACGGTCAGAAACCAAGATCCGGGAGCGTGTCTGACAATTCTCATCCTTCTACAAAAGCGTAAGAAACGGCCAACTGGCTAACCGCACAGGTCGAAATTTTGCGGTAATCCGGTGGATATCTTCAAGAATGTGCCGGGCATGACAGCTTACC
>JAUVJO010000161.1 GCA_030592345.1 Deltaproteobacteria bacterium | reverse complement strand
GAAAGAAACACAAACAGCCGAGCTTGAGCCTGGCCGGATTGTCTTTTTGAAATCGAATCCTGAAATAAAGGGAGCGGTTGTGTCGATTATGCAGGGTAAGCCGGAAAATCGCTACAACGTGTTCATTAATGGTAAGATACAAATATTCTATGCCTCCCAGATACAGGCTGAAGATCGGAAAGATAAGGACTCTATTGTTTTCCCTTGTTACAAGTTCCATTCCTACCTCACCGCTCTCCAAATACGACATCCGGGATTATCGACGCTTTATTCTCTTAATGCGGCTCGCGTTGATTTCATCCCATACCAATTCAGGCCGGTGCTGAAATTCATCCGATCCGACCGACCGCGATTACTCATTGCCGATGGTGTTGGCGTGGGGAAAACTATTGAGGCAGGGTTGGTTCTGCGTGAGATGCAGGCCAGGCGTGATGTCCGCTCCATCCTCATTATTTGCCCTCGCCCATTGGTGACAGAACGCAAGTGGTTGAATGAGATGAAACGTTTTGAAGAACATTTCATTCATCTTGACAGCGGGACGCTCCGGTACTGCATCAACGAAATGGATCTGGAAGGAGTTTGGCCCGAACAATACCAGAAAGCCATTATTCCCTATTCCCTGTTTGACGAGGCTCTTCTTTACGGGACAAACTCAGGGGGCAAGAAGAAACATAAAAAGGGTCTGCTGGATTTGGATCCACCGCCAAGATTTGACCTGGTTATTGTGGACGAAGCTCATCATATCCGTAATACTGATACCTTTAGACATAAAGCCGTCAGGTTCTTTTGTGATCAAGCTGAAGCAGTCGTATTCCTGACTGCCACACCGATACAGATGGGTAGTCACGACCTCTTCGTTTTGCTCAATGTGCTTCGCCCTGATTTGATTATCGACCAGGAGAGCTTTGCGCACATGGCGGAACCAAATCCGTTCATAAATCGAGCCGTAGATCTTGTACGCGGTCAGGGGGCGGGATGGGTCGCAAAATCCGCAGGGGCGCTCGATGAGGCTGCCGCTACATCGTGGGGACGGGCCTTGCTGCGAAATAGCCCGGAATTCTCTCGAATACGCAATCAACTCTCCCGTGGAGATATTCCATCGCAAGAGCGTGTGCAACTCATTACCGGTCTCGAAGCGCTGCATACATTCGCTGGAATAATTAACAGAACCCGCAGGAAAGATATTGGCGACTTCACGGTAAGGAAACCGGAAACTGTCGTCATTGAATTTACCCCGGCACAGAAGAAGCTCCATGACGACCTGCTTCAGATTCAAGCAGAAATATTCAGCCGGATTCATGGGGATGTCAACGTCAAGTTCATGATGACAACAATCAGACGGCAGGCAGCAAGTTGTTTGTACGGCCTTGTCCCCTTCCTCCAGGAAATACTTAATCGTCACGTTGACGAATTAGCATGGGAAGAAGCCGACAATACGGGAGAGGCTCCATCTGCGACAACGGTCGAAGCTATAGAAACAAGAATCAAAATGATTCTGGAACAAGCGCGCAATCTTGATCCCGAAGATCCAAAGCTTGAGGCGCTCAGGAAGATTCTCAGGAACAAACAAGAGTTGCCCAACAATAAGGTCATGCTCTTTTCCAGCTTTCGACACACTCTCCACTATCTTCATCAACATCTAAAAGCAGACGGTTTTCGTGTCGGATTAGTGCATGGTGGTGTACCGGATGAAGAGCGTGCCGAAATGCGCAATCGTTTTAAGTTGAAGCGTGAAGACGATAACGCTTTAGATTTAATGCTTTTTTCTGAAATCGGCAGTGAGGGATTGGATTATCAGTTCTGTGATTGCATCATTAATTACGATTTGCCCTGGAACCCCATGCGAATTGAGCAGAGAATCGGGCGTATCGACCGCTGGGGACAACAAAGCGAGAGTGTCGCTATTTTCAATCTGATTACGCCGGGAACGGTTGACGCGGACATTTATGAACGGTGTTTGGTGCGCATAGGAGTTTTCAACAACGCTATGGGTGGCAGCGAAGAGATACTCGGTGAAATCAGTAGTGAAATCCATAACATTGCTGAAAATTTCAATTTGAGCGATGATGAACGCGGTGAAAAACTACAGCAGTTGGCGGACAATCAAATCCGCTTGATACAAGAACAGGAAGAGCTCGAACAGAAGCAGGTTGAGCTGTTTGGCATTCGCCTGCCTGAAGATCAGATAAAGAAAGAGATTGACGAGGCATCGAGCTTTTGGCTTTCCCCCGAAGCGATTCGTAATCTTATTATGAATTACCTGCAGGAAACCTTTGGCAAAGAGCAGGAATTCATTCTTGGTGAGAAATCGCTCAAGACGTTGCGTTTGTCCCAGGATGCCCGTAATCAGTTATTAAAGGACTTTCAGAAGCTCTCCAGACAGAACACATCCTCATACAGGGAATGGGAAAACTGGTTAAAGGGCGGCGATCCTCACTTGACTTTTACCTTTGATGCCGCATGTGCGTCCCAATATCCTGATGCGGCATTCATCATGCCTTTGCACCCTTTGGTAAGGCAAGCGTCCAGAGCATTCGACACCACAAAACGGGTTGTAACAACACTAAAGGTGAAGGATCAATCCGTCCCTGGCGGGGATTACCTGTTTGCAATCTATCAATGGCGGTTTCACGGTATCAGAGAAGATCTGGTTTTGTGTCCGGTTGCGAGTTCAGAGCGGGTTACCTCTCATTTGGGTAAACTTCTTGAAAAGACTGAAGAAAATCCAACCAGCGCAGATAACTTCCCCGAACCCTCAGCATGGGACGAGCTTGATGCTCACCACTATAAGCTCTGGTCAGAGGCGCGCGAAAAACACCAGCGCCGGACACAGGAGCTGGCACAATATCGACGTGAAAGCCTGACAATTAGCCACCGCGCGCGAATTGCCTTACTTAAAGACCAACTTGATCAGGCAACTGATGAAAAAATAAGACGGATGCGGCAGTCTCAGATTGATTCGGCTGAAGCGGATTACGCACGTCGCATTCAGGAATTGGATATTGCAATGGAACGAGCTGATATTACTGCCCAACCGGTGGCGCATGGAGTTTTGAGCGTTGAGGACAGTGGCTATGAACATGACTAAGCTGGAGGAGATGCGCCGCGAGTGGGTTGATGTGACCCGCAAAAACGGCTTTCGGGAAGGCATCACCGACCTCTTAGCGCATCAGTATTCAAAGAAAACACATTTCATTTTCGAACTCTTACAGAATGCCGAGGATGCCAGCGCAACCGAGGTTGAGTTTCGTGTCGAAAGCCAGCGGCTCGTCTTTTCCCATAATGGGGAACGTCTTTTCTCTGATAAAAATGTTGAGTCTATTACAAGCATCGGGAAATCAACAAAGCTAACGAACTATACGCAAATTGGCAAACACGGAATTGGATTCAAGGCTGTCTTTGCCTATACACATACTCCACGCATTCATTCAGGCGACAAACACTTTGATATTAAAGATGTCGTCATCCCCTGTTTTTTATCAGATGGTGATGTGCCGATCGATCTGAAGCCGATAGAAACACGTATTATCCTACCCTTCGACTCGGATGCAATTCCAGAAGACAGACGTTTCCGAAAACTTGTCCCCGCTGAAATTGTCAAGGCGGAGATATCGGATGCCCTGAAAAAGCTCAACATTAGAACGTTGCTGTTCTTACGTTACATGAAAAAAATACATTGGACTTTGGCTGACGGTACCAAAGGAGACTATTCGCGTAAACGCAGGTCTGAGCCTGAGCGTAAATCACTGCGTCCTGTGGATGTTGTTGATGGAGACAGAACAGAAAGTTGGCTTGTCTTCGAGCAAGAGACTAATATTAGTGATGACGGCAAGGAGAATAAGTGCATCGTCGAGGTTGCATTCTTGGTTGAAAACGGGAAAGTGGTTCCGGCTCGAAACACAGAACTCGTCGTTTATTTTCCGACCGAGAAAAAAACGGGACTGGCCTTCCTGATACAGGGACCATTTAAAACCACCAAAGCTCGTGATAATATCAAATCCGTTGACCAAGCAAACCAGCAGATGTTAGAGACCGCTGCACACTTGGCAGCCGACAGTCTGGAAACCTTGCGCGATCTCAAATTCCTGGATGTGTCCAGCTACCTCGCCTTACCTCTCCAAGCGC
Organism: Deltaproteobacteria bacterium; assembly: GCA_030592345.1. Taxonomy (GTDB): domain Bacteria; phylum Desulfobacterota; class Desulfobacteria; order Desulfobacterales. The sequence goes on along the minus strand of JAUVJO010000161.1, from coordinate 3,156 downwards.
CAGAGGACAGTTTTTTCTATCCCGTATATGACAGAATCCGGGAGACGCTAAAAACAAAGCCTCTTCTGCCAGCGTATGACGGCACCTTCATCAAGGCTCAAGAAGCCAAATTGGCGCGTGGCAAGGAGTTAGTGAATCTGTTCTCACCGGAACAGCTTAGCCTTCTGTACGGCAAGGAAAATCTGACTTGGCTTGATGCATCAATAACGGAAAGCGGGGCCATGGCCGATCTGCACACGTATCTGGTCGGGCGCAAAAAACAATGGGGTCAGGGTTGGGAGATTGAACCGCTTTGGGATGGGCTTTTGGTTGACGCCGATACTCTTGCTCCAAAATTGACCGCCGACTTTCTTGGCAAACAGCCGTTGCCTTGGATAGTAGAGTTTATCCAGTACGCCGCCCAAGGCGCCTCGGCACTCAAGCGAACTCCGTTCATCCGCCTTGTATCCGACAACAAGCAGGTTTCTCTACCTACAGGCACTGAAATGCCACGCCCAGCGTGGTTTACGCCAAAGGATGACGCCGGCTTGGATTTGAAGATATTTCCTTTAGTGCACCCCGAACTCGCCGCAAATGAGGATGTCCGGAAGTTTCTCGAGAAAGAAGGCATACGTGAAATCGATGCAGTGGCCATTGTGGAAAAGAGCATTTTACCGAAATACCAAGACACCAATACTTTTTTCAATGAATCAACCTACCGCGTCGATCTGCGCCGGATTCGCGAGGCTTGCGGCAAAGCGAATGACACAGAAAAAGCTCAACTCAATACCAGTCTCAATAAAACTGCATGGTTGGCATGCGTCCACGCCAGCGGCAACGCACCGAACAAAATCGTTTGGAAAAAGCCTGGTGCATCCGATCTGTTCGAGAAAACTGCCGACCATGAAGCTTGGTTTGACGGACTGGAGGATGTTAATGCCTATTTCCTACATTCCTCGATTATCGAAACACTGATTGGGGCAATAACCAGCGTGGCAAAAACAACTACTGCGCTTACCATAAATTTATCCGCAAAAGACTATACAATTCCCTTGCTGCATCAACATTCCCATAATAAGCAGGGCTTAAGGGGATTCAATCCAAAAGCAACTATCGTAGGAATCGAATCAGCTTTCGTCAATCGGACTCAGGATCGGTCCAAGGTTCTTTGGAAAGCCTTGTTGTCCGCTCCTTTAAAAATTATCAGTGGTGAAACACAATTCGCTAAAAATCGCCAAAAGATAGACAAAGCCCAAAAAAAAATTGAATACACCGATGTGGGCAAATTATGCCGCGACCAAGCATGGTTACCTGATAAATTAGGCAAATGGCATATGCCCAGCGAACTAATGTTAACCGACCTGCCGGATGGATTTGAATCGACTTCCATAGCCGCCAAGGAAGTTGCTGAAAAACTAGAAATGAGACGGCCTGAGCGCGAACACGCTTTGCAAGTTGTTACAGGGGGTGACCCTTATTTCAAGATGTTGATTGAGCATTTTCAATCCGCATCGGATGACGAGCGAAAAAAAATACTCAAGACAATTCCCCGTGAAAGACCGCCTGAATCAGCACCTTCTTTCAAAGATGGCTTGAAAAACATTGGTCTTCCGCAGCAAGGTATAATCGAGCACGGCGATAAGGAAATATCCCCGGTCTCTAATCCTGAACGTTATCAAAAAAAGCTGAACGAACAAGTCGAAACGGGAATTGAGGAGCATCAATCAACACCTCGTAAAATCACGTTTTTTCTCATGAGGGATCTTCAATCAAATGCAGAAGCACGCCATTTTCTTTACGAGCAATACCATGGCTGTTGCCAGGTCACGGGGACAACTTTCCCAAAGGCAAATAGGAATAGTGACGGTGTGGCAGAAAACTATTTCGAGGCATGCAGCCTGCTTTCATATACAAACGCCGACTATCTCAATGATGCTGGTAACATGCTGTGCGTTAGCGCCGACACAATGGCCAAATTCAAATGTGCCAGTATTACATTTCTGGACAGCCTTGAGGATACAATCGAAATATTTAAGGCAAATGGTGGACTGGCGGAAAGCGTATCAGTAAAAATTCGACTGGCAGGCAAAGAGTGCTCCATCAAATGGTGTCAGCGCCACTTTATGCGTTTGGTAGCTCTATATGAAAAAGCGTGACGGCAAGTACCATTTCAAAGCGGTGGAGGCGCTTTCCAGAGATCATTTCGCCAAGGAACATGAAGCGCGACTCCTGGCCATGTGTCCCCTATGCGCGGCTATGTACAATGAATTCGTGAAGCATGACGAAAGTGCCATGGAATCTTTAAAAAACGTATTGATGAATTCGGAAGACGCCGAAGTCTTTCTGCGGCTCGGAGAGCTGAACACAAGCGTCCGGTTCGTCGAGAGTCACTTTTTGGACATAAGGACAATCATCAAGGCTCAGGAATGAAGACACATGTTGTCCATTACAGAAGGATTATAGGATGTCCCCAAACTTACCCCTTGAATCACAGATAAATGATCATGGAAAATAGCTGTTGCATAAACTGTTTCTCAGAATCAAACATAAGAAAATTCATTGAATCTGAGGATATACTGGGTGATTGCGATTATTGCAACAGTACCAATGTGCATATTTGCAATGTCGGCGATGTCGGCCAATTCATAAAGGAAGGAGTTGAAAGATATTATGAGAACGCTGCAAATCAGGTTGGTTACGAGTCTTCTGAAGGATATTTACTGCCGACACAAGACATTGCTGAAATTCTGTTAGAAGAAGAGGATATATTCGGAGAGAACTTAGACGACCCTTATCCCTTGCTGGAAAATATGGTCTCAAATGATGGGACACTTTACGTCAGGAAAGATCCATATGGCCCTCCATCTGGTGATCCTGACGAAATAAGCTATTGGGAGAATTTCTGTAAAACTATCAAAACTAAACAGCGATTCACAGCTTTTCTATCGTCAGAAGATGAGGACCAATACGACCATAGCCAGCCAAAGAATTTTTTGTTTCACCTTGCACACAATTTTATGCCAACCCTGATTGAGGTACTCCAGCCAGGAACTATAATTTACAGAGCACGAATAAATAATGAAGATAGAAAATTATTACATAAGGAATTGACAAGCCCCCATCAGCAACGTTCAAGGAACAGCAGGATGAGTCCTGCAGGAATCTCTTTCTTTTATG
>JAUVJO010000375.1 GCA_030592345.1 Deltaproteobacteria bacterium | reverse complement strand
ACCCAGGAGGCATTGAACTGCATAGGTATTATCACTCACGTTATCCAGACGGCAAGTGTCCGTCCCCATCCCCGGCCCGGCTGGCCACTCCCATCCCGGCCACATCTTTAATACCATATCCATGTCAAACCATGCCCAACCCAGCCCGAAGCCGGCGTATGGATGAATTTTGCCAAATGGTGCCCTCAGGAGGACGTTCAGCATTATTGCTTTAGTAGAGATATCTGCCTCAGCCGTTATGTCCGTACCAAAAGGGTGCTTGTAATAATATTGATCATCGACGTCGGTTCCGCCAATCATGAGACCTTCGAGTTCTATCGCAGCAAAAGCCTTTGGCGGGGCTGTAGTTCGTCCGAGTTTGATACTAAACATGTATCCTCTTGATAGCTCTAAATCAGAAAAGGAGTGATGGTTAGAAGATTTGTCAACGGTGTCCAACGACCCTCGAATGTATTCCCCCGAGACTAGCCCAGCCGTAACGCCGAAATAATTCAGGTTGTTCCAACTAGAGTCTTGGGCCAAAACCGTGGACGAGAACATTGCCAACGAACTCACAAACAATGCAACCACGAATTTCTTCATCGTCTTCTCTTCCTCTGCCAAAATCTTTTTCTGAAACTCTCTATCCTTTTTTTTGCTTCCAAAGATTACGGGCAATGACTAACCTCATAATCTCGTTGGTTCCTTCGTAAATCTGACAGATCTTGGCATCACGCATATGTCGTTCCATTGGGAAGTCCTTGCAGTAGCCGTATCCGCCAAGGATCTGAACACCTTCCACAGCAGCCCGCATAGCAATATCTGAAGCATACATCTTGGCCATGGCAGACTCCTTTTCAAAGGGTTTTCCATGATCCTGCAGCCATGCGGCCCTAAGAAGCAGCAACTCTGCTGCATCGAGTTCCGTAGCCATATCTGCAAGTTTCCACTGGATTGCTTGATACTTTGAGATCGGTTTTCCGAATTGTTCACGCACGGTTGAATATTCAAGGGCTTCTTCCAGGACTGCCCTGCCGATTCCCACTGCTTGGGCCCCGATGCCGAGACGACCTGCGTCAAGGGTCGTCAGCATTTGCTTCAGGCCAGAGCCTGGTTCACCCAGGAGGTTTTCTTTGGGGATGCGCGCATCATTAAAGACCAGCTCTGCAGTGCCGGATGCCCTGATCCCCATTTTATCCTCAACACGGCCTACTGAAAACCCTGGCGTATCATTCAGGTCTATGACAAGAGAGCTAATCCCTTTATATCCCTTTTCTTTGTCGGTAAGGGCTGCCAGGATGCAGTAGTCTGCCACATTGCCGCTGGTGATAAATCTTTTCTCCCCATTGATCACCCAGTTGTCTCCATCGAGTATTGCTGTGGTGCGCATGGAGGCAGGGTCTGAGCCTGCCCCGGCCTCTGTCAGAGCGTAGCAGCCGATCGCCTTTCCGCTTGCCACAGGGGTCAGATACTTGAGCTTTTGCTCATGGCTGCCAAAGGTATTGATGGGAAAACAATACAGGGAGTTATTGACAGACATGATTACCCCGGTGGAGGCGCATGCCTTGGAGATTTCAATCATAGCCAAGATATAGGAGATATAGTCCATCCCTGCACCGCCGTATTCCTCTGGGATGGCGATTCCCATGAGGCCCAGTTCTCCCATTTTCTGACACAACTCTACGGGGTGTTCTTTTGTTTCGTCAAGCATTGCTGCCACGGATTTAATCTCGTTTTCCGCAAAGCGCTGGCACATCTCCTGTATCATCTTCTGCTCTTCGGTCAGCTCAAAGTTCATTCCACCCCCTCTTCTATACTAATTTTCCTGTAAACTTTGGTGCTCGCTTTTCCAGAAAAGCGGTGGTTCCCTCTTTTTGGTCAGGGCTGGCAAAACAGACGGAAAAGGCGTCAGCCTCCAGTGCACACGCGGTTTTAAGATCTACGTCAAATCCGTTATCAATGACATGTTTGACGGCCCTCAGAGCCACAGCACCTTTTTCTGCTATGGTTTGGGCTATTTTCAGGGTTTCTTCCATCAAGCTCTCGGCTGGGAAAATCCTTGTAACCAGACCCATGGCAAATGCCTCTTGGGCCTTGATGATCCGGCCTGTCATGCAGAGTTCTTTGGCCCGGCCCTTTCCGACCAGCCTGACGAGCCGTTGACTGCCACCAAAGCCTGGTATAAGCCCCAGGTTGATTTCCGGTTGTCCGAGCTTTGCCTTTTCTGCCGCATACACAAAATCACAGGCCATGGCAATCTCGCAGCCACCTCCCAAGGCAAACCCGTTGACACAAGCAATGACCGGAATGTCCATGGCCTCCAAGGCAAAGAGGGCGCTCTGGCCTGCCTGTGCGAACTGCTTCGCGCCAAGCGGATCAAAGCCCTGCAATACCGTGATGTCAGCCCCGGCCACAAAGGCCTTGCCTGCACCTGTCAGTATGAGAACCCTGACATCCGAATTCTCCCGGATTTGTAAAATGGCCCCGTGAAATTCCGCTATCACCTCTAAATTGAGGGCATTGAGCACCTCAGGTCGATCAAATGTTAGGGTCGCAATGGAATCGGATATTTCTACCTTAATCGTTTTATAGGACATCACAGCCTCCTTTAATCTCTTTCTACCACCAAACAGACCGCCTCGCCACCACCTAAGCACAGGGATGCCAGGCCTCGCTTTGCACCTGCGTCCTTCATCAAATGCAGAAGCGTCACCAGCACCCTTGCACCACTTGCACCGATCGGATGACCCAGGGCCACGGCCCCACCCCGTATGTTCACCTTGGCAGGGTCAAGTCCAAGGGTCTTGTTAATGGCTACGCTTGAGGCGGAAAATGCCTCATTGATCTCAAAGATATCAATGTCATTAATGGCGAGACCTGCCTTTTTCAGGACCTTGGGGATACTATGGATTGGCGCAATGAGAACATATTTCGGGTCGATCGCTACTGAACATTGTGCGCCCACGCGGGCCATGGGCTTCAAGTTCAAAGACTGAGCCTTTTCCAGGGACATCACAACCAGTGCTGCGGCACCGTCGCTGATCTTAGAGGCGTTTCCGGCTGTTACTGTGCCGTCTTTCTTAAAGGCCGGCGGAAGCTTGGCCAGGGCCTCCATGGAGGTTTCACGCACCACCTCGTCTTTGGAAAACACGACTGGCTCGCCTTTTCTCTGGGGGATCTCTACCGGAAATATTTCCTGATCAAATCCGCCTTCACTTTGTGCCTTAAACGCCTTGTTATAGGAATTCAGCGCAAATT
>JAUVJO010000315.1 GCA_030592345.1 Deltaproteobacteria bacterium | reverse complement strand
TCCAGGATGGGCAACCCAAAGCCCTCGTACAGGGAAGGGTAAATCAACAGCCGAGCACGGGCCATGAGTGCATCCAGCTCGTCCTCTGTGATAAATCCGGAAAACACCACGCGGCCTTGCATGCGGGTCTTATCCACTGCGTGATCGCATTGCCTTTTCATCTTGTCCTGGTACGGCGCGCCAGATACATTTCCGGTGATAGCGAGCTTGCCATCATAGCCGGTATCGGCCAGCCTGGCAAAGGCACGGACAAGGCCAATGATGTTTTTCCGCTCGTGGATACCGCCCACGTTCAGGATGAAATCCTCGCCCAGATTAAGCCTCTTGAACAGGGCGTTTACAACCTCCGGGGCCACGTTGCGGTTGGGCTCGCGCACACCGTTGTTAATCACCCGGATTTTTTCCAGGGGGATGCCCACTTTTTTTGCGATGTCTTTTTTGGAAAACTCCGACACCGTGGTCACGACGTCATTAAGTTTGCAAGCCTGCCGGATAGCCGGCTTGTAAACAAACAGGTTGCGAAACTGCGGCATGGCCTCACGGAATGTGAACGGGATCACGTCGTGCACGGTCAGTAAACAGGGGACCTTTTTCTTAAACGGAAAGCTCCAGTTGTATGGAAAGTGGATGATGTCTGCCTTTTCACGTTTTGCGATCTGCTGGATGGTGATCGTATCCAACCGTATGTTTGTCATTGAAATCGCGTGGGTTGTCACCGGAAGGGAAAGGCACTTTATGTTTTTCTCTTCCTCAAAAATCGCTTCTACTTCCTGGAGCCGGTTTTGCTTGGCAAGCAGGATCACTGAATGACCCTTGGACGCGGCATGTCGCACGATCTGCACGACAAGCTGCTCTGCGCCTCCCACGATCCCGTCATACTTACGAAAATCCATACACAATCTCATCTCTTCCTCCTGATTGCCAGTCAATCGATAACCTGCCCTAAAAACTACTCAGCAGGCTCTCTACATCCGTAACAGCAACACATGTGGATTCGTCAGCGGCCCCATAGTAGATGAAGACCTTGCCGTCCTTTTCTGCCACGCCATTGGAAAAGACCACGTTTCCGAAGAATCCCTCTTTTTCGTAAGGTTCCGTGGGCATGAGGAGGGGATCCTCGGCCCGCTTTACGACCTTGCTGGGGTCGTCCAGGTCCAGGAGCATGCAAAACAACGAGTACCTGCTATTATCGCCCTTGCCGTGGTAGATGATGAGCCAGCCTTCCCTGGTTTTGATAGGCGGGGCCCCGCCCCCGATCTTCATGGATTCCCAGTGGGTGTTCCTGGGCCGGGCAATGCACTTGTGGTTGCCCCAGTGGAGCAGGTCAGGGGATTCCGCGTACCAGATGGACGCCTTACCAAAACCCGAGTTGTTGGGCCGGTGCAGGGCCATATACTTACCATTGACCTTCTCAGGGAAAAGGGCCGCGTCTTTATTTTCCGGGTGGAAGATTATGCCCTTGCGCTCTAAAGTCTTGAAATCCTCGGTCGTGGCCAGGGCCGTAGCCCACGAGTCCTGAGAGACCACGGTGAAGTTGATGTAATACTTTCCGTCTATAAACGTGGCCCTGGCGTCTTCCACGCTGTAGCGGTCTGTCTCATCGTGAGGCGCGATGAAGGGAGTGTCTTCCACAGTGAAGTGGATACCGTCCCGGCTGCGGGCCAGGCGGATATGGCTCATGCTGGTCAGGTAATCCTGACCCTTATACACGATACCTCGCGTATCTTTTAAGGTCACGTCCGGGTCAGACAGGGAAAAATCCACCACGTCCGGGCAGGCATATCCACCCTTGAACAGGTACACAGGTGCCCTGGCATACCCCTCCTTGGGCAGGCATCCTTCTGCCACGCGGAGCAGTAGGATGATTTCGTCCTGAAAAACCGCAGCGCCCGGGTTGAACGCACCCAGGACCAGGTATTGTTCCATAGTGGGTTTCACGTCTGAGGGCTTAATAACCGGGTTTCCCTTGTACTTTTCGATCATGGCTCTTCTCCTCTATAGACTTTCACATATTAAATTTCACGGCGTTATCGGTCGTCGGCGTATTACAATACAGCCTCCTCCCTCTGGCCTTGTGAAATTTAATATGTGAAAGTCTATATCATAGTTTTCTTGTCTTGCTACGGCTTCTACGTTTTTCCTTGGGTGGGCGGCGTGATGGACCCTTCTTTTTTGTGGTGGGTGTCCAGCCTCTTTTTTTCTCCTCTCTGAAACCGGCTCCGGGCGCATCGAGGTTGGTGGCCATTTCCATCTTATTTTCAAACTCAACAGAACCTATCGTGGCTGCTCCGTGTGCAGTTGCAAAATCGGCAACCTCTCTGTCGGAACTCACCACCACTGCCCGCTCCCGTTCCCTGGCGACAAGACGCTTAATCACCGTGTCTGCCAATTCTCCAGGGCGGGAAAATACGATATTGATCCCCTTGTGTTGCCTCTTTGCGTTGATTTGCAGGTCGGCATGTGTCCCGTCAAAGACGACGGTCATGGGGTGATGCTTGACTTTACGGTACGAAGCAAGGCTTTCCAGAAGGGCTTCTCTTCCCTCTTCCAGACTGCTACGCTCAATGTTGCTAAGACGCTCGGACTGCCGAATCAGGTTGTAGCCGTCTATGACGATGTGAAGGGACATGGCAGGTTACGACAAGCTCTTTAAGCGTGTAATCAGCCGGTCCAGGTCGTCATTGCCGTAGAACTCTATTTCGAGTCTTCCCTTTTTCCCCCGGCGTACAATGGTAACTTTGGTACCAAGATGGCGGGTCAGATCATCTTCCACGCTTTGAAGATAAACATTTGCCGATGATACACGCTTCGACTTAGGCGATTTGCCCTTGTCCTCTTTGAGTTTTTTCACCATGGCTTCGGTAGCCCGCACCGACAGATTCTCCTTTACGATGCGTCGCCACGCAGCTTTTTGTTGAACAGGCGTTTCAGCCCCGATTATGGCCCTCGCATGGCCCATAGTTAAGGTATTGTTGGCAATGTCAGACTGGATCTCTTTGGGCAGATTTCGGAGCCTTAAGAAATTGGCAACAGTGGAGCGATCCTGCCCAACACGTGTAGCAACCTTTTCTTGGGTTAGGCCGAATTCTTTCATGAGACGGTAGTAGGCTTCGGCCTTTTCCAAAGGGTTTAAGTCCTCTCTCTGGATATTTTCAACCAGGGCAAGCTCAAGCATTTCCTCTTTAGAGACATCCTTGACGACCACGGGTACTTGCTTAAGGCCTGCTTTGCGGGCTGATCTCCAGCGACGTTCTCCAACAATCAATTCATAGCCAGACGATGCCGGCCGGACAACAAGGGGCTGGATGACCCCTTTTTCTTTTATCGACTCTGCCAGGTTCTTGAGATCCTCCGCGGCGAAGTTGATTCTAGGTTGATACGGATTGGGCCTTATTACGTTAATGTCGCAGTAGAAAAAAGATGTCGGCTCCAGATCTGAAGTCTCTACGTCAGGTATGAGGGCGTTGAGCCCTCGACCCAGGGCCTGTTTCTTACGCATACCGTGTCCCCCCACCATTCATGATCTCTTGGGCCAGCGACAGATAACTCTTGGCCCCCTGGGATGCAATATCATAAAGGAGTATAGGCTTCCCGAAGCTAGGGGCCTCACCAAGTCTCACATTTCTTGGAATCCGCGTCTTAAAGACAAGTTTCCTGAAATATTTCTGTGCTTCTTCAGCGACCTGATGGGCAAGGTTGTTTCGTTGGTCAAACATGGTCAAAAGCACACCTTCGATTCGAAGTCTGGGGTTGAGGTGCCTCTTGATTCGCTTGTATGTTTGTAAAAGCTGGCCGATGCCTTCCAAGGCATAAAATTCGCATTGCAGCGGAATCAACAGGGCGTGGGCTGCGGTGAGCGCGTTTACGGTGAGAAGATTCAAGGAAGGGGGACAATCAAGTAATATGTAGGCATAATCACCGGCAAGAAGCCCGAGGAAGTCTTTTAGGATAGTTTCGCGATTCGGTTTTGAAACCAGTTCCACTTCGGCACCAATCAAGTCCATACAGGCTGGCACGATCTTTAGAAAATCTATTTCTGTGTCTAAGATAAGGTCGTTCACAGGCTCTTCCAGGACTAAACCGTTATAGAGGCTTTTTTCAAGCTCGCCCTTATTTACGCCCACGCCGGTAGTGGCATT
>JAUVJO010000206.1 GCA_030592345.1 Deltaproteobacteria bacterium | reverse complement strand
TGAGTCATGAGCATCAAGAGCAAGGCGCGAAGGCGCGGAATAGCTGGCTATTGCAAGCCTGAGCAACGCTGCTATTGATGTTCATGGCCGGCGAAAAAGTGTCATTTGTGGCCTTTCGAGGTATATGTAACGCTCACTCTGAACTTCGGGGCAAGATCGTTTTGCATACCGATGAAAACCAAACAAACTCCCATATCCCACGAGTCAGCGGTTCAGATCTTCGGTGAACCCTGAACCTTTGAACCCGTGAACGGTTACGGTATTTCACATGATAAATTTTGTTAAAAGGTTTTTTGCGAAAGAAAGGACGGCTGACACAGGGAACCAGGGCAAGGGAGAACGTCATGACATCCGTGTGGCGGTCTGCGCCCTTTTCCTGGAAATGGCCAACATAGACAGTGAGTTCAGTGAGCCAGAACGTGAAGATATTATGTCACTTCTCAGAAGCCATTATTGCCTGGCTGACGAACATATTGGCGAACTGATAGAGGCCTCAAACAAGGAGCGGAAAGAAAGTATAGACCTATGGCAATTTACGAACTTGATCAACCAAAATTACTCAAGAGAAGAAAAGATTCAAATCATTGAGATGGTGTGGCAGATTGTGTATGCGGATGGAAAACTGGACAAGCACGAGGACTATCTGGTTCACAAACTTACCAAACTGTTACGCTTGACCCACAAACAACTCATTGATACAAAGCTAAAGGTCCGCGATAGCATCTTGGACAAGAAATAATTTGAAGCAACGGGATCAACAGATACGGCGAACTTTTTCAGCGGAACGAATGATGACCCTTGAAATGATCAACGCCTCATGCGAACTGGCTGAGCGTTTAGCTAAACACCCGCTCAAAAGTGTCCCCAACGAGAAAAGGGGGGTTTCCGTTCAGGTGATAAGTAGTTAATAGAACACACTTTTCTTAAGTTTCCGAAAAAAAATTGCAATTAGGATCATGTTTTGTGAAAATAAGATTTAAATGGAACAAGATTTCATCCTGGCAACTTATCACAAGACTACCAAACTCTAGGATAATAGAGAGGGATTGTGCAAGCGCCTCTTAACGCCTCCACTAGTCTTCAAATTTTTCCCTTCACCCGTCCCTGTTTTTGCCTTTGCTTTATTTTTTTTTGCAGCATTTTTGCCCAAATCAAGTGAGAGGGGGTGGTTTTGCGGTGGTCGCGCGGGCAAGATGATTGAAGATCATCTTTTTGCGATCGACAAATCTGACGATTGGAGTACAGAACCGAGAAGCAGGTCAGAACATCTGAAACCGACAGGAGGACTAAAGTATGAAGAGGAGAATTCCTTGGCTTACGTTACTGCTATTGTTGGTGGTTTTCACTGGCATACAGTGTGCTAAACACGCCTTGCCCCCTAAAGCAGTCTCCTTGCCCATGATAGAAGGGGCTACGACTGTGGGTAGCGCGGCGTGTGCTGATTGCCACGAAGAAACCTGTAAACCTTTTAAAAAACCATCCACGGCAGGATCGCCCCTTTTGAGACAGCGGGCCTTGGCACGGGTTGTGAGACATGCCATGGCGGAGGGAGCTTGCACGTTGAATCAGAAGACCCCGCTGATATCATATGCTTTAGCGAGCTTACCCCTGCCCGACAATCAAGGATCTGTCTGGACTGCCATACGATGTTCCACTGGGTGGGCAGTGAGCACTACCTCAATAACATAGGCTGCCTCCAGTGTCACAAAATGCATTCCCCGGTTGGCGACAACCTGCTGGCCAAGGCAGAACCGAAAGGCTGCTACGCCTGTCATATGGATATACAGGCTAAAGTCCAGTATCCTTCCCACCACCCGATCCGTGAGGGGAAGATGGACTGTTCAGACTGTCATGATCCGCACGGTTCTGCCATTGGGAACCTCCTCAAGACCGATGAGAGGTTGAACGATCTTTGTTTGACCTGTCATGCCTCCAAGCAGGGCCCCTTTGTTTTTGAACACCCACCCGTGGTGGAAGATTGTACGATATGCCACTCACCCCATGGGACCATCCCCAACAATCTCCTGAAGCAGAATGAGCCTTTTATGTGCCTCCAATGCCACGAGTTACACTTCCACGCTGGCAAAATAGGTTGGGACAAGAACTTGGACACGCCGGTGGCCGAGTATCCGTATAAGGGAAATGAGAACTTTCCGTACACCGGGTACCAGGTGAATCCTGACAATAATGAGAAGTATCGCGAGGCCCATGACTGGTCCAACCGTGCCACCTTTAAGATGGCCTGGACGACCAAGTGTACCCAGTGTCATTTCAGGGTCCACGGTTCTGATCTGCCGTCTCAGGCCGTACCTGGCCAAGGTAAGGCGTTGACGAGGTAATAAGGCATGCTCAATGACTGCGACTCGTGGTCTTATTGAAGAAAGGGGGAAGGATTGCTGATGAAAAAGAAGAATAAATGGATAGGTTTTAGTATCTTTTTGGCTTTCTTGTTGATCGGGGTTCAAATGCCAGCACTATCTGGTGCGGAAGACGAGGCGTCTGTAAGCGAATTTGACATTGAAGTCAAAGCGGGCTTTGAAGAGGTGGCAACGTCTGATCTGGAGAGCCACAAAGTGGGAGAATATAAGGTAATGGATCAAGGCATACATCCCACTTTTGAGTTCTCCGCTTCTGGGAACAAGGGCGATGATTATCTTGAGTTTCGTGGCCAGTTCCTGGATGAAAAAGAGCAGAGTTATTATCTGGATGTGGATTTCAGGCGTATGATCAGGCAGAGCTTTGAATACGATCGCTTCCAGCACTGGCTTGACCATGATTCACTAAATAACCTGAATGCCGTTTACTCGCCTGCTGATCCTCATGTTGTAACACACCACACAGATTACGACATGGGAAAAGACTATCAGATCATTCACTCGGAAATCAAAAGCAAAACGACGATTGTCTTACCCTTTATTCCCGGTGGCGAGCTCAGTTTTGACTATCGAAAGGAAATGAGGGATGGTCACCGTCAGTCCTTGACCATGAGCAAGTGTACCTCGTGTCATGTGCAGAGCCACAGCCGAGAGATCGCTGAAGAGACCGAGGACTACATGCCCAGCATAAAGGCAAAGTTCGGCAAGGCCAGATCCGCTCAGCTTGCCTTGGAATACAGCTACCTGTACCGCGAGTTTAAAGAAGAGGGTGCCACGCCGACCAATCTTTACGATGAGGGAATCAATCCGAGAAAGATCGGCAGCAAGCCATTTGGCGACAGGCTCTGGTACCAGAATCAGGAGCTTGAATATGATCAGGTACCCAAAATGGATAAACAGGTGCACACGGTCAAGGCAAAAGGTTCGGCACCAGTGATCAATACCAGCCTGTTTGCCGCGTATGTCAACTCTAACGTGAAAAATCGGGATGTCGGAATTGAGACGGATTCTGACACCGCCTCTGTTAGGATTAGTAATACATCCATTCCTGGCCTTGCGCTGGATGCCGGGTTTAGATGCATGGAAATCCGCAACGACGATGTATTGGTCGATTACCAATTACCTACGGGGACGAACCCTACCTACAGCGGGACCTATCAGAGTTATTATCCCGACTTTGAATGGCCTTATACCAGAAAATCAGCCCTTTCGCGGCATGACTACAGAGGCGATTTGAAGGCACGGTACACGATAAGGCCAGGGCTTTCGGTGTACGGAAGCTACGAGTGGAAACAGATCGACCGGGATGACTACGAGGTGGCTGAAGGGGAAACCGAAACACAGACAGATACCTATAAGGTTGGCGTGAATGCCCGGTTGGGGCCTGTCCGGACCCGGGTCAGATATATCTACCAGGATATCGACGATCAGTTTGCCAGCGCTACCGCTAATGGACAGGGTGGCGCCTGCGAAGCGTACGGAACACAGGGCATCACCGGCAATTGGAGAGATGGCATACAGTACTACAAGTTCTGGGATACTAGAACGCAGGACATGAGTAATCTGCCTGAAAAGCGACATGAGATTGTTGCCAATGCCACCTACCCCATCAGGCACAATCTCAGCCTCACAGGTAATTATCGATGGGTGGATGAAGATACCATCAGTGGAGACGGCGTGGTCAATATGCCGTCAGTGAGCCTGTGGTATGCACCTCACCCAAAGCTAAGTTTTATGCTGAGCTACATGTATGACGATGAAACGAGGGAAAGCCGGATTTGCATACCGGTTTTCAATGGGTGAGCTGGCGGCATCACAACGGGCCAGTTTGGCTCGCTTGCAACCAGCGAAGATTATGACATTGCAAGTCACACAGCGATTCTTTCTGCAACTATTTTACCCACTGAAAAACTCAGTTTTACAGTCACAGGGTCCTACACAGACTCCATGGCCGAGATCAAGAGTATGACCTTCAACGAAGCCGACTGGGCAGGTTACGACCCAGCGACCCAGGCTTATGACTACGATTTGAGTGGCGTTCCGGAATACTCTGACCTGGATATTCACCAGTTGGGTCTCGAACTGGATGCTACCTATCAAATCAAGCCGGATCTTGCCCTGGGTGTGGGGTTCAGCATGAATATCTATCAGGACAATGACCCCTACGTCATTGATGACGACGGCAAGCTCTATGTTGTTGGTGCAAGTTTGAATTACGTTTTTTAATTTTCACACCATTCATGTCCGTTACTCCAATACTCCGATTGCGTGCTCCGGCACGTATGGCCTCCGGTTCGGAGGTGGTATGGGGGGGGCAAATTTATTGAAGGAAAACCTCAAATATTGCTAATCAGGCTCCCATCTGTTTGTTATCCGGGTGGGAGCCTAATCATCTTCGGACTGCTGACTAGCCCTTAGCCTTCTACTCGAGTAAATAGGTTGAGGGCTTTTTTTCCGAACACTAACTTAGGGGCCGGGGCTCAACTTTCAACAAAAGGATAAGGCTAACATAAAGGAGAACCCCCTGTAACTTCTCAATAAGTCAGGGTATAGAGGACATCCCCGCAATACCACAGCTATCCTCAATTGGGCGTGGACCTTTCATAATGCCATTGCCACATGAGGCCGAAACCTATCCCGAAGGCATCATCATATGGTATTTGAAAGTCCTCATATTTGAATTCGCAAAACGCATACAGTTCCCTCCAGATCTTGACCCCGAGTGCGCTTCCGCCTGACACGCTATTGCGGCGGTATTCATTCAATGGGTTATGAAAGTCTATGTCACACCATGTACTCGAAAAACCATTTATCCCTGCGATATTAAACGGGAATTTCAGGAAAGGAGACAGCATCCACCAGTTTTGTCCCTGGCGACTATCCGTGCGGGCCAAAAAGATAGTTATGTCAAAAACAGCATGCCCTTGATTAAGCAATCTGCCCATACCACCCTGAGTTCTGGTGCCCCTCCAACGGAAACCGAAATAACAACGATCTTCGGCAAAGCTATCCACGTTATACTCAATAGCCACGTCAAACATGCCCAGGACAGTGTTATCTTCGGCAATGCCAAAAGTGTTTAAAGGTTTGAATAGGTCGAAACTTCCATAATGGTCTGTCAAATTGGTCTCATCATGACCATGGTCGCCTGTGAAATCCACGAACCCATAAAGATCTAAGTCAAATGGCAAATCATTGGTCTCGAATTCAGGTGTCAATGTAACAAACTCCCTTTGTACGTCATATTGATAAGAAATGTTTGACCACCAAAATTTTTTCCCTTGATCCCCAGCCCGTACCTGCCCGACACAAACAAATTGCATAAGACCAATAGACGCCACAAACCATACAAAATACTTGCCCATACAAATCACCTCCATTATTATATTTCATAAGGCCGGAAGGAGGAGGCTGTATTGTAATACGCCGACGACCGATAACGCTGTGAAATTTAATATGTGAAAGTCTATATTACCCAGCTCCCTTGATGCGCCATAGCAGATAGTCGGCCACTTTTCAAGGAGATTCTTTAGCTTACCGGAGTATTATTGGGAGGTAAAAAAACATATCATATACCCGTTCATTCGCTGTAAGCGTAAGAATATTGTTTCAGTCTGAATACGATGTAAGACAACCTATAGACTTTCACATATTAAATTTCACAAGGTCAGAGGGAGGAGGCTGTATTGTAATACGCCGACGACCGATAACGCTGTGAAATTTAATATGTGAAAGTCTATACAAGAAAAAGTGCCACTATGTACTTAAGCCCAGGTGCAAACTCTATC
>JAUVJO010000437.1 GCA_030592345.1 Deltaproteobacteria bacterium | reverse complement strand
GTCAGTACAGCCTCAACCCCTTTGCCAACCAGGAAGCTGACAGCATCAACACAGGCAGCATCTTTAGCTGTGGCCGCAGGATTTTTAAAGGCGTTCAAGTCTCCTGTTTCAGTATCTACAATGACAAAAAAGGGGGCACGGGAAAATCGCGCCTCAATTTCAGAATCCATGACTTTTCCGTTTGATGTGACGGCTACCTTCATTGTGAGGCTCCTTTCTGATTGCCAGAAGAGGGATGACAAGAAAATTGCCCTAAACAACAAGACGTGTCGGAACCTTTAACTTACTGTTCTCTTTTTGTTATAAGAAAAAATGAAAAACGTCAACCGGAAAAGCGGTCTGAAAAGCCTCTCCTTGAGCAAAACCACAGGAATCCCGCCATGGCGGGATTTCGAGGATTTTTCGCCCGCCCTGGCACGACGTGCTCGAAGCAGCCGATTAAGCCTATAAGCCAGGTCTGGGCCAGGGGATGAAGATCGGCCAAAAATGGCCTGAAGTCGCAGATCCGCCGTCTTTGTGGTGGACCGAGATGCCAAAATGCCAAGTTATTCTTGACCCAGCCCTTAAGCCCTTGATTATTGACATAAGTCTTAGAAGCTGTTAAAAGTGGACATAATGAATTGGGAGGGAGACAGATGAAAAGTGAAATAGAGGTATTTAGGGAGTTTATTCGGGAAAAGGGCCTTCGAAATACCCCCGAGCGCGAGGTCATCATCAATGAGATCTTTGCCACCCACGATCACTTTGACGTGGATGAACTCTATTTGCGCTTGAGAAAAAAGAAAAAAAAGGTCTCTAAGCCTTCCATTTATCGCCTGATTCCGTATCTGTTAGAATCTCGCCTCATTCAAGAGGCGTATTTCGAAGATGGGCACCTTCATTATGAACACATTTACGGCCACGAACACCACTGCCATCTTCGGTGTGTAAAGTGCGGTAAAACCATTGAATTTCAAGAAAAGGCTTTGAATAGGCTGGAGAAAAAACTGGCCGACACATACGATTTCGCAGTCCAGGGCCATAAATTCGAGGTATTCGGTTACTGCCCTAAATGCAAGGCGCACACCTGATTGCTTGCAGCGGAGACGAGTTTATCTCGGGGAAAAACCTCTGCACCCAGTTTTTAATAGGTTTCTATTTCTTGAACTTGTTTCTGAATCGTGCAAGCCCGATCAGGCCGGAACCAAGAAGCCACACTGCTCCAGGCACAGGGACTGATGTTGCAGTGGCACCCCAGACTTCGTGATCTAGATTCCTCACCCAAGTGGCTTGCAACGTAGAGGGGTCGATCGTATATAAGGCACTTTCACCAAAGTCCTGCAGCGTATCAAATCCATACATCGTGCCATCTTCTGAAAAAGCCAAACCAAAGAATGTATTTGGCGCGCCGACCACTTCACCGATTATTGTTGGAACACCGGTTGTTCTGTTAACTGAATAAAGAGTCGAGGTGTTATCGGAAACTGCATATAGAGTCCCGTCCGGAGCAACCTCAATGTCACCGGCGGAGTCAAATGAACCATTGATAGTTGACAACGTCCAAGTCGCACCAACATTCTCCCAACGGTACAGGGTCCTGCCGTTGCGCTCAGCAGACCAGAAGATCCCGTTATCCCATTCCAGAGCATTCAAATAATGGGGCACTACGCCAGAGACTGCCGAATAACTGGC
>JAUVJO010000309.1 GCA_030592345.1 Deltaproteobacteria bacterium | reverse complement strand
TTTAGGTAAATTACTTCATAATTTCTTAACTTTTTCACCCTTTTTTCAAATTCAGCGTAACTCCCTAAGCAACGTTTGCGCTTCGTCTCTCCCCGGAAACGGCTGTTTGCTGTCTATTGCCAGGTGCAAGTACTGCCTGGCCTCAGCCTTTTCTCCCAGCCGAAAAAAGATCATCCCGAGATGGTAGTTAAGCACTGGCACATTTCGCGCCTTTTCCTCAATACTCAACAGCAGACCCTGTGCCTTTTTGAAATCTCCTCTCCGGTAGTAAATCCACGCTGCAGTATCTATCACATTGGGCTCGTCCTTAAATTTGTCAAGCAACGGTGAAATCAGCTTTTCCGCTTTTTCGAGGTTTTCCTTTGTCGGATCGTGCTCGGCATAGTGAAAGGCCAGGTTGTTGGCGGCTGTGGAAGCATCCGGTCTTTTTGCCAACACCTCTTCATAGATTGCTTTTGCTTTGCCATACTCATTCTTTTGCTCTAACAGTGCGGCGATCAGCATGGCAACACTAAGATTGTTCGGATTTTTTTCCCGGAGCTTCTGATATCTTGAAAGGGCCTCGTCGATTGAGCCCAAAGATTGTTCAAGCTGGGCCAGGCTGAATAGAGCGTTGGAGCTGTCCGGGTCCAAGTCAATGGCCTTTTCAAAATTCTTGCGGGCGGCGTCAATATCTTTGCCAAAGGCATGGAGCCGTCCTAACAAAACGTAGTAGTGGGAGTTCTTTGGGCTCTTGGCAATCTGCTGTCTGCATCTGTCCATGGCCTTGTTCAGTTTTTTCTCTTTGACCAGCATATCTGCCAGTTGGCTCAGCGCCGGCACAAAATCCGGGTCCGCTTTCAACGCCTTTTCAAAAAAAGCCGCTGCTTCTTCAGGGTTTTTTTCTATGAGTTTTATCACGCCATTCTTGTAGTTTGCCTGGGGCAAATCAGGTTCAAGTTTCAACACGCGGCCAAAATACTTGCGGGCTCCTTCCACATCTTTTCCTGCAAGAGACACATCGCCCAGAGCCATTAATGCTTTTGTGTCATCGGGATTGATTTCCAGGATTTTTTCCAGTTGTTTTTTTGCCGGCTCAATTTGTGCCTTCCGCCTGTAAAGATCTGCCAGGCCGAATCGTGCTTGTTTTTGTTCGGGATTGATTTCAAGGATCTTTTTGTAGGTATCTTCGGCAAGTCCTTCCTCGTTGTTTGCAAGATGCGCTCTGGCAAGGTTCAAAGAAACCGGAAGGTTTTGGGGCTGTTCGTGCAACACTACCCGGTATTCTCCAATAGCTCCGGCAAAATCCCGGCGGACAGCCAGCATGTCGCCCTTCAGGACGTGGCCGCGCAAATCTTTAGGATTTTCCTTTAAGACTTCTTCCACCAGCTTGAGGGCTTCGTCCAGCTCCCCTTCCTGATAATGAATGCCTGCCATAAAGAGCTTTGCCTTCAAGAAATCAGGGCCGGTTCGGACTTTTGTCATAAACTGCCCCAGCAATTGCATGGCATTATTCTTCGTCGCCTCGGTCTGTAGATAATGGTTTGCCAGCATTTCATATGCCGCGTATTTGTCAGGCATATCTTCAATCGTCTTGCGCAGCACCGCAATCGCCGCATCATTTTGCTCTTTTTCTTCGTAAAAGCGGGCCAGATAAAGATACGGCTCTAACTTGTCAGGATGAGCTTCGATCAAGTCTTTAAGGACTTTTTCAGCCGCCTTGTTCCTGTCTGTCTGGTAATAAAATCGCGCCAGCATCAATTTTGCAACATCGCTCTCTGGATCGTGGTCGATCAGCTTTTTGTATTCATCTTCAACCTCTGAAAGGTTGTTTTCTTTTTCCAGAATCCGGATCAGCGATAGCCGGGCAGCTTTGTTCTTCTCATCCTGACTCAACAGGCTCTGAAGTATGTTTCGAGCGTCTGCCGTATCGTTGCGCTTCAACCTCAGATTACTAAGGAGCAGATAGGGCTCCGGCCTTTTCGGGTTATTCTCCATGAGCGACTTTAGGATCGCCTCTGCTTTTTCCTCCTCTTGGTCTGCCATGAGACAGATCGCGCGCAGCAGGAGCGCATCTTCGTGGTCCGGATTTCTGGCCAGGACAAGATCTGCTTTTTCCCTGGCCTGGTCCGTTTGCTTGGCCATAATGAGGAGTTTTCCCATGGCCACCTGCGCACCTGATAGATCCGCGTCAAGTTCTACTGCCTTTAAGAGCAGTCCGTAGGCTTTTTTCCAGTTCTTCTCTTTGAATTCGAGCATTCCGAGCATGTGGTAGCCTTCAGCAAACTTCGGATCGATCTGCAGGGAATTCTTGAACTCCAGTCGCGCCCGCCGGTATTCACCCTTTTCATAAAGGGCCTTTCCCTTGTTGAAAAACTTCATCTTCTTTTCTTCAGGACCGCCGCAGGATACAATCAACACGGCGATAAGGATGGACCAAAATCCGATGAATAGTCTGAGTTTCATAATACGTTTGTCTCCAAGTATTAAAGGTCAAGTAGTTGAGTGGTCAAGTGGTCGAGTTGTTGTTATGTAACCAAATAGACTTTGCCGTGTTACTCCGTGAAATCCGTGTCCAAAAACGTTTAAACAATCAAACCCCTTACACCAATAACCCCCAGCGCTGCTATAGTTCCTATCCCTATTTTATTGAGGTCGTCTCGAAGTTCCGGCATAAGCACCTCAAAACTAAAGAAAAGGGTTATAATCTTTGCTGCCACCAGCCCCATATGGTATGTTTGGATCTGCTCATCCGGAAGGTTCGGCACCACCAGAGCGATAAAAAGGATCAAAAAGTCCATAGGGGTAGTTTTAAACCCCATTATTCTTCTTGAAAATTTAGCTGTGAGGATCGCAAAGACTACCAGCACCCCAAAAGAAAGGTTGTAAAGCTGTCTAAGCTGCCCGTTCATCCAGGGAGTCATATTTGCTTCGCTCAGGTATATCACAAAGGGAACAAAGAGGTATATGGAGAGCCGCAGTGCGTTTGCTATCCATTCCTTTTTGGCAAGCCACGTCACAAGGATCATACTCACCAAAGCGATTGCGAAAAACGAAAAATACTTTGGAGTGCTCTCTATGAGAAAACAGGAAAAAAGGAGGATAGCGGGAAACCCCATATGGATTATCTTGAAAGAGATCTTGATATGAATGTTTTTCTCCTTGAGTTTTTTCAGCCCGCCTTTTACAACCTTATCGAACAGACCATATCGCTTGAGCTTCCTGCCTGACTTGTCTGCTATAGAAAAGCCGAACAAGATGATGCTGTTAAAAATTAGATATCCTGTTAGAAGAAACCATTCAGAGTAAAACCTGAAAAGGAAGGCAGAGGTAACGAGAAAGGCCTGGATGATATAAATCACAAAGACAGCCTCTGTATGATAAAAGCCCAGGCGTATGAGCTTGTGATGAAAGTGATTTTTGTCTGCTACAAAAGGCGACCTTCCTTTAGCGGTCCGCTCGTACATAACAGTCAACGTATCAAGAACAGGAAAACCCAAAAGGATCAAAGGCAAAAGGGGGCTAAGCGGAGTATTCCCCTGCGTGAGCCCCAGCAAAAGAGTTATAGCCAAAAAGCCCAGAAGCTGGCTTCCGGCATCCCCCATAAACAAGGTTGCCGGATATGTGTTAAACCTGAGGAAGCTAAAGATCGCCCCTACCACACTAACTGATAACAGAGCAATGGCGATGTTTTCTCCCTGGTAAGCCAGGTACCCTATACAACAAAAGCTCAGAAAACAGATACCGCCTGCAAGCCCGTCCAGGCCGTCAGAAAGGTTAATGGCATTGGTTACACCCACGATCACGATGAGTGTCAACGGAATGGCGAACCAGTCGGGGAGCAATACATCATTTGGAAGAAGCATACCAAACGATTTGATCTTGATCCCCCCGTACAGAATCACAATTAGGGCCGCTGCTGCCTGGCCCGTAAATTTGGCCTTGTACCCCAAGTTCTTAAAGTCATCCACGAGCCCGAAAAGAACCACGATTCCGCCCCCAATCAGAATCGCCCCTACCTCATGGTTGGCAGGTGCCCACATAAGAATAGGCACAAGCATCCCAAACGCCATAGCGATGCCACCGCTCTTAGGCATGGGCATAAGATGGACATTTCTTTCATTTGGATTGTCCATGGCATGTACCCTAATAGCCAGTCTCCTGAAAATAGGTATCAGGACAATGGTGATGAACACAGAGATGAGGAATGTGGAGAAATAAATCATAGTGTTGGTTTGGTTGGTTGAATTGGTTCTGTTGGTTTTATTTTTTCTTTTTGACTGCTGAGTTTAGATAACTTAGGAAATT
>JAUVJO010000083.1 GCA_030592345.1 Deltaproteobacteria bacterium | reverse complement strand
GCCCAAAAGAACATATCCGGCAGCAGGTGCCGCCCTTGCCGAAAAGACAGGGCTGAATGACCTTCTTTTCCATCCGCTGCATATAGGTAACCACGCCGTTCTTGGCGGCCTCCCTGGCCACCTGCATACTACCCTCACAATCGATACCGGGGCAAGCAATGCCACAAACGGCCATCCTCTTTCTCTCCATGTGAAATCCTCCAGGGGGTTGGTTATTGGTCATTTATCATTGGTCATTAGTCATTGGTCATTTATCATTGGTCATTAATCATTTATCATTGGTCATTTATCATTGGTCATTTATCATTGGTCATTTGGATTGTTGATTATCATTATTGTCGCGAGTTACTCCCTGCTCCCTGCTCCGTGCTCCCTGCTCCCTGCTCAGTGCTCCGTGCTCCCTGCTCCCAAACCCTTCGCCGCTTCCACCGTGTTTTTCATTAGCATCGTAATCGTCATAGGGCCGACACCACCTGGTACGGGGGTGATGGCTGCGGCCTTTTCCTGGACGGAATCAAAGTCCACATCGCCTGCCAGGATCGCCTTTCCCTCAGGGGTCTTGCCGATACGATTCACACCAACATCGATCACCACAACCCCTTCTTTGACCATATCAGCAGTAATTGCCTTGGGCTTTCCCACAGCCACGATCAGGATATCTGCCATTCTCGTAAAGGCTGCCACATCCTTTGTCCCTGTGTGGCAAAGGGTAACAGTGGCGTTTCCGCCCGGCGGTGGCTGCAACATCATGTTGGCTATCGGTTTGCCCACGATGTTACTCCGTCCTACAACCACCACGTGTTTCCCCGCTGTAGGAATATCAGAACGCTTAAGGATCTCCATGATCCCGTTGGGCGTGCAGGGGAGAAAGCGGCCGGTGCCGATCATGAGTTTGCCTACATTGACGGGGTGAAAGCAGTCCACATCCTTGTCAGGCTCGATCGCATAGATCACGCGTGAGGCGTCAATGTGTTTTGGCAGAGGAAGCTGGACCAGAATACCGTGGATTTTCGGATCATGGTTAAACTTTTTCACCATGTCCAGCAAATCAGCTTCTGACGTGTCAGCAGGAATATCGATCCTCTCAGAATAGATGCCAAGTTTATTACAGGTCTTTTCCTTTTGTCCCACATAAACCTTTGAGCCCGGGTCTTCACCCACCAGAATGGTGGCCAGCCCGGGGGTTATGCCCTGCTTGTCTTTGAGTTCCTGCACTTCCTTTGCAATCTCTTCACGAATCTGTTTGGAGATATCTGCCCCTTTTAATAGCTTGGCTGCCATGATGACCCCCCTTTTGACATTAAACATTTATCATCTATCATTTATCATCTATCATTTATCATTATTTATCTGTCATGGTCCGCTTTACCAATGATCAATGATCAATGACCAATAACTAATGATCAATGACTAATTAAAATATCCCTTTCACCTTTCCGGTCTTCACATCCACATCAACACGGCGAAACGCCGGGTTTGAGCAGGTGCCAGGCATCAGGCTGATCGCGCCCGCGCATGGACACAGAAACTTGGCTCCGGAGTAAATCAGCACGTCGCGAATGGGTAACATCCAGTCTTTAGGGACCCCCTTGACAGCCGGATCATGCGTAAGGCTAAGGTGGGTCTTAACCATCATTGTAGTGTAGTCGTCAAACTTGGAATCGCCTTCAAGCATCTTGGCCTTGGCTTCCGCTTCGGGGCTCCAGGCCACACCGCCCGCCCCATACACCACTTTGGCGATTTTTTCAACTCTCTCACGCAGTTTCATCTCTACAGGATAGAGGAAATTAAAGTCATTCTCGTCCTCGCAGGCATCCTTCACCGCATCTGCCAGCTCCAGGGCACCCTCGCCGCCATCTGCCCAGTGGGTGGATACTGCGCACCGGGCACCAGCGGCCTCAGCCGCCTTTCTCACCATGGCGATTTCATCCTTGGTGTCAGTGGCAAAACAATTGATGCACACGACCGGGTTAATACCTGCCGTCTTGATTATGCCTATGTGATGCAACATGTTCGGGATACCCTTTTCGAGCAGGTCGAGATTTTCCCTGGTGTACTCATCTGCCAGTGGCAGTCCTGCTACCACCCTGGGGCCGCCTCCGTGCATCTTCAGGGCACGAATCGTGGTTGTAAGGACTGACACATGGGGCTTGAGGCCACTGTACCGGCATTTGACATTCCAGAATTTCTCAAACCCTATGTCAGCGCCAAAACCGCTTTCCGTCACATGATAATCAAACATCTTGAGGCCGATCCGGTCAGCAATAATGGAGGACTGGCCGACTGCAATGTTGGCAAAAGGCCCGGCATGGACCATACAGGGCTGGTACTCCACCGTACACATGAGAGTGGGGTTGATCGTATTTCGCATCCAAGCGGTCATTGCACCGCCGACTTCGAGGTCCCCAGTGGTCACTGCATTGCCGCTCTTGTCAAAGGCCACGGTGATGTTGTCCAGCTTATCACGCAGATCTGCCAGGTCCCGTACAATCGACAAAGTCGCCATGAGTTCGGAGCTGACCGCAATCGCGAACCTGGACTGCATCGTGAATCCATCCATACGGCCACCGATGCCAATGATGATATTTCGAAGGCTCTGCGCGCAAAAGTCAATAATCCAGCCCATCTCTACCCTGGTGGGGTCGATGTCCAGCCGGCGCATGCCACTGAGTCTTTGGAGCTGTTCGTCATTGTAGTTGCGCTCGTGCTGCATTCTGGCCGTGAGTGCCACCATGGCCAGGTTGTGGGCATTCATGATGTCATTGATATCTCCGGTAAGACCCATGGAAAACCTTGTCATTGGGATGAGCAGGGCGTTACCCCCGCCTGCGGCCGTTCCTTTGATATTCATGGTAGGACCGCCAGAGGGCTGGCGGAGACAGCCCCCGACGTTCAATCCGCGCTTTCCCATCCCCTCCATAAGTCCGACAGAGGTCGTACTCTTACCCTCGCCAAGGGGCGTGGGGGTGATGGCGGTCACCTCAATATACTTGCCGTCAGGCTTATTTTCGAGCCTCTCCATAATCTTAATGAAATCGAGCTTGCAAAGCCTGGCATAAGGTATAACCTCGTCTTTTTCGAGTCCGAGTCTTTCGCGCCAGTCATCTGGCGTGGGCATGTTTTCTTCTGCTGCTTCGGAAATCTGCCAGTCTTCGTATTTGGTTGGATCAAAAGCCATGGTAATCCTCCTCTTGATATTCTTTGAGATCCTACAAGTTACGGCTATCTGAGTTCTAACCGCACAGGTCGAATTATTTAGGTGCAGCCTTTTATCATAATACGAATTCCGTGCCAAGTGCGTCAATAAAAAATTCCCGGCAAAAAGAAGGCATAACATAGGGATATTGTGCGT
Source organism: Deltaproteobacteria bacterium (assembly GCA_030592345.1). Classification (GTDB taxonomy): domain Bacteria; phylum Desulfobacterota; class Desulfobacteria; order Desulfobacterales. The sequence continues at coordinate 6,907 of JAUVJO010000083.1, read as the reverse complement.
CATTTTGGCGCACAAGATATAGCGGGCTTTTTCGGTCAATCTGCCCGGCGGGGGCTTTTGCCCCGGTGGCGGTTCAAAATGTCCCGTCACAGCAGTGGTGCAATATGCTGAAGGCTCGCACAAATTGTTCGTGAGAACTCAAAGCAAGTTTTCTTCAACCCCTTGACAATCCTATTGGTTGTCGAGTACAATTTATTGTATTTGAAATATAGACTTTCACATATTAAATTTCACAAGACCAGAGGGAGGAGGCTGTATTGTAATACACCGACGACCGATAACGCGGTGTAATTTAATATGTGAAAGTCTATAGGAAGGACTCAAGAGATGCCGACATTGACGGTCAAAATGATTGAGGAGGGCCTGCGAAAAGAGGTCCTGAGATTGGATAAGCGGGTCCAGTTGGTCGGAGTCACCCAAAGCAAAAAAAAGGATTCCTATCGGGTGAGTCTGCAGAAGGATGGAAAAACCAGCGCCGCAGACCTGAAAAAAGACCTCCTGGAGGAATGCCTCTCGCAAGAAGGCAAGGGTAGCAAATTGAGAAGTGCGCTCGGCAAGGCGGTGAGCCGTTTGAATGTAGCCTACAGGAAATAGTCCATTCCAAATATTCCTACATGACAGTCTTTTTTGCCATCGTGTTATCTTTGTTTCTCCTTGTAGTCGTCCTTCAGTTCATCCTGTTCCGTATTTTCCTTCCCCATGGCATTTCCGGAGTGAAAAGGAGCGTGATTTCGTTTCTTTTCACGGTTTGCATAAACACCATTCCCTTCTTGTACATGTCCACAGAGCGCATCCTGGATCAACTTCCATGGTGGCATCGGAAGGTCATCGTGTTTCCTTATGCTATTTTTGTGGTGGCGACCGCCTTTTCCGGTGTGCTCCTTTTGATCGTGTGGTCTGCAAGGTCAATCTTGCAGTACCGTTCGCCTCGGTTTGAGAAAAACAAACGTGATTTTCTGGGAAATGCGGCAAAAATACTCGTAGGCACCTCGGCAGGCTTGCTTGCCTATGGCTCTTATTGTGAGAATTCGGCTGCTGAAATATCCAGACTAACTCTACCGTACAAGGGCCTTCACCCAGACCTTACGGGATTAAGGATAGTCCAACTCACAGATATCCATGCCGGAGCGTTTATGTCATTTGAGACAATTGCCAAGATAGTGTCCACAGCCAATGCCCTTAAACCCGATCTGATTCTCCTCACAGGCGATTACGTAAACAACAACCCTGCCTATATCCACGGTTGCCTGGGTCTCCTTGACGATCTCAAGGCACCCGCAGGGGTCTTTGGTGTGTATGGGAATCACGACTACTACACTGGAATAAACGCTATGAGAGCCGGTTTTTCAAAGACGCAAGTGTCCATGCTATGCGATAGTCGCTGTGGGGCAAAGGGGCTGGAGGGGCTCCTAAATGTCATAGGCGTGGATGACCCGGTCCGGGGCTGGGCCACTGATGCCCAGTTTCAAGATGTTGCAAGAATTTCTGGCCTTGCTGCCAAAAATCAGTTCAACCTGCTCCTTTCTCACAGACCTGGAATATTCAACTTATGTAAGCAATGGGAGATCGATCTGACCCTCGCGGGTCATACCCACGGGGGACAGGTGATTCTTCCAGGGGTCGGGGAGCGCGGATTTTCCCTTGCGAGCCTCTTTTTTACCTATACACACGGCCTTTACGCATCGGATGAAAACCCTGCTGTTCGCATGTACTTGAGCCGCGGTCTCGGTACCATTATCGCCCCGGTAAGGCTCTTTTGCAAACCTGAGATCGTCGAGATCACACTTAATATCGCTTGAGTTCACGGCCCCTGCCGGTAGTGTCAAATCCGCTCGAAACGAGCAAGCCCCGTCAGGTTTTCAACTTTTACGGTATTTGCAGGAACATCAGGATCGGAGAGAACGTGAAGTTCTTTCAGGTGGAATCGCTCGATGAGTTGGCTCATGTTGGAGTTCCTTAACCCCTTAAGCTTTGGTACGTCGTGTGGATGAGATCTGAGTGTAATCCGCTCAGATAACTTTTTTTGCATCTCAAGCTCCCGGGCCGCAAGGTCCAAAAAAATGGCCGAATAGACCAGGTGCCCGAAGGCCGGATGAAATGGGCCTGCTATTATATTTCCGGGTTCGAGCAGGCTGTCGGTGACTTGCAGGCCCATGCGAATCACCTGGATGCCGCAGGCATCAAAAAGAAGATATAGCCTCTTGGTCAGATCAACTGCATCAACGAGAGTAAGTGGTTTGAACCTGCCGGAATTGTACCTTTTTTCAAGGACCGTGTTCTTGACCACCACCGTGGGATAAATGCGAACAAAGTCCGGCTTGAGTTCGGCCACTCGCCGGCCTGTCTCAAGGATCGATTCCTCAGTGGCCCCTGGAAGGCCAGGCATAATCTGCAAGCCGACCCGGACACCATGGGCCTTGAGGAGATTGACCGCCCTTCTGGTATCTGCTGCTGTGTGGCCCCGTCGGCTGAGTGTAAGTACGGTGTCATCCATGGACTGGGCCCCCACTTCAATGGCCTGAACCGCGTAGGGGGCCAGGGCCTTCAAAGAATCGCTGGTGACAGAATCGGGTCGGGTGGAAAAACGGATGCTCTCCACTTCACCCTTTTCGACAAAGCCCTGGGCCTCCCGCAGGAGCGACTCCCTGTACGACAAGGGAAGGCCCAGAAAAGTCCCCCCATAAAAGGCCACCTCAACCCGCCCCCTGTGTTTGCCTTTATAGCCGAGGGTTTCAGTTATCCTTTCTCGAACCTGCTGAGATGAAAGTGTTCTATCCTTATGACCCGTGATCAATACCTGGTCACAGAATACACACTGATGCGGACAGCCCATGTGGGGAATAAAGATGGGGATGATGAACGGTCTGGATCTCATCTCTTGGAATTGATCATGGAATTCGGACTATACCTCGAAAGGCCACAAATAACGATTTTTCGCTGGCCATGAACACCAATAGCTGTGTTGCTCAGGCTTGCAATAACCAGCTATAGATTTTCACATATTAAATTTCACAGCGTTATCGGTCGTCGGCGTATTACAATACAGCCTCCTCCCTCTGGCCTTGTGAAATTTAATATGTGAAAATCTATGTTCCGCGCCTTCGCGCCTTGCTCTTGATGCTCATTGCTCACCGAAAAAAACGCAATTTGCAACCTTCCGAGGTATATCCTTTTCATGTTTCATGGGTAATCGGTTACTGAGTAACGGCTACTTCCCCTCGTCTTGGAGTTTTTCAAGGGCTATTTGGGCTGCAGCCTGCTCGGCAGTTTTTTTGCTCTTACCTGTGCCATGAGTTGTCAGAAAAGTGCCGATAGTAAGGCAAATCTCAAAGGTCTTGTCATGGTCAGGGCCTTTCTCGGCCTCCACTTTATAGCACGGTATTGTCTTGAATCGAGACTGCACAAGTTCTTGAAGTTGGCTCTTGAAATCCTCTGCCAGCCGACTTTCCTCGAGATGCGAAACGATCTCTGAGAAGTGTCTTTCGATTACCTCAAAGGCTGCCTCCAGACCGCCGTCAAGGTACACAGCGGCAATGACTGCCTCAAGCGTATCAGCAAGAATCGACCTCTTTTTTTCTCCGTGGCTAAGCGCCTCACCTCTACCAAGAAGGAGGTATTCACCAATATTAAGTTTCTCTGCCACCTGGGCTAGTTGTAACTCGTTTACGATGGTGGCCCTCATCCTTGACAGGTCGCCTTCGCTGCTTTGAGGAAAACTGTCCATCAGGATATGCGTGATCACAAGGTCAAGGACTGCATCCCCCAATAACTCGAAGCGCTCATTGTCCTTCAAACCGAGGTCAGACCGCTCGTTTACATAGGAACTGTGTTGCAAGGACTCACGAAGAAGCCCGATATCCTTGAAGTCCCGACCGAGTACGATTTCCAGAGACGAGAGTTGTTTCTCATTCATAGCTTGCTTTCAGGTGATAGTTTACCGCAAGGGCAAGGGGAATCGCTGAGCGTAGGCATCCAGCCATTTGCAGAAGGAAAAGCATAGCGCATGGAGCAGAGAGCATAGCGTACTTTTTCTTGCTCTTTGCGCTCTGCCCCATGCGGAATATACAGGCATTGGATGCTGAAGCGAAGCGATTCTACCTGCCCGCTGAACTGCTACTCTTTCAGCTTTTCCAGATTTTCCCTGGCAGATGCAATGGTTGGATCCAATGCCAGGGCCTTTTCAAACATTGTAATCGCCATCTTAATGTCCCCATTTTCCCGGTAATTGGCGCCAAGGCTCGCAAAATCTATAGCAGAATGGGGATCTAGCGTAACGGCTATGCCAAGATTCTCAATGGCCTTGTCATGGTCCTTGAGCTGATAGTAGGAAAAACCGAGCGCATTATGGATCTCTTTAACGTGGCCGGCCATTTTCTTTGCCCTTTCCAACGGCACAAGCGCTTCCTCGTACTCGGCAAGGGTATTGTAAGAGGTGCCCTGGTAAATAAGAATTCTTACCAGGTCATCGTGTTCTGGTTTTCTGTCCGCGGCCTTTGAAAATTTTTCAAGGGCCGCACGATAGTCTCCCTTTTCAAAGCAGCAAAGCCCCGTGTAAAAGTGAAAAAAGGACTGGTCATGGTATGTCGGTTCCGCTTTGTTAAAGGACTCAAGGGCGTGATCATAGCTTCCCATCTTTGTGTAGCAAAGACCGAGTCTGAAATGCACAGGACCTTTTTCTTCAACACGAGACAGGCTCAAGGCTTTTTCGTACCTTTTTACGGCCTGTAAATGGTCTTCCGCCTCTTGGTGCAGTGTCCCAAAATGATAGAGCAGGTCGCTAACCTCGTATTTTGCTCCCTTGGGCAAGGGCAAATCTGAAAAAGATTCAACCACGCGCTCCCTGCACGCCAGGCAACCTTTTTGTGAATCTGTATACTCATCGTAGCGAGCCATCAGCATGTCCACATCGAGGTTTCCATAAATATCTGCCAGGCTTTCCTTATTGAGAAATGCATCCAGGCAGGGATAGACAGACCCGTCCTGGGCTGAGATAATAAGGACAGCAGGGCATGAGTCGTTCATGGATACAGGGTCAGGTTCCAGTTTAGCCGATGTATCATGGAAGATCTCTTCACGGCACAGGTTGCAAACAACATCGGGACTCGCTCCACCGTTCCCGTCGCCGTAGTAGACTTTTTCTGTCTTGGCCAGGAGGTCTTCATTGGCTGCCAGAAAGAAGGTGTTCCAATCAAGGTAAAGACTGGGCAACAGAAAAGCGCTTTTCAGTAACCCAAGAAGACTCATTAGCGAAGACGGCTCAACTCGGCTATCAGGGACAATAAGCGGCAGTGACATGAGCCTTGGAAGTTCCTGGTGCATATAGCCTTGCTGGTCAAACTCCCTGGTTGCCCGCTTGCAGTTCTGGTAATAATACTGATAATAGAAATTCATTTCCTCTTCGGTTCCATGGGGAGCGCGGTGAACAAAATGAACATAAAGCCGGGCAAAGAGGTTTGCCCTGAGAAATGCACTTACCTCTTTTAGGATACGTTCCACCTGGGGCATGCCCTCGGGCAGGCTCTCAGTGACAAGATAGAGGTTAGATGTCAGGTTCACGTGTGAAAACAGAATCGAAAGTGTCTGGCAAAGCCTTTCAAGCTGTCCCTCGTCGTGTTCGCCCAGTATGAGGTATATCTTTTGTAAGACTGGCATAGTTTGTTGTCCGGCTCAACCGATTTAAGACACGATCCGCCTGCCCCTGTCAAGGGAATGGGCTCGCCACATGTCCTGGACCTTGTTAAGCTCTTGGATGTTCATGCTATCGGTTTCGTACTGACATCCAATTGAAAGATACGGCGGCCTCTTGGTGTTCAAGGGCCGAATATTGTAGTCTTTGTAATGGCGGGCCATGTGTGTCCCAAAATAGATTTGCATCTGCTGAGAGTTCGTATTTCCCATGATCTTGACATTGTTTTCTTTCATAAATCCCAACGTTTTCATCGCATCCTCAAACGTTTCATCAGGCAGACCGAACATGGTAAAAAGCTCAACTTCTATATCCTGGCTCTGGGCCAGCCGGACCGCCTTGGCCACCTTTTCGACGGAAATACGCTTGCCGAGGCTTGGTATGATCCGTTCTGAAGCCGACTCAAGCCCGTAGGCAATGGTGCACACACCTGCCCGTTTCATTTTCTTCATCAGCTCCGGGTTGACAAGGTCTGCCCGTGTTTGCAGCCACATCTCGCTCTCAAGTCCTTCTGTCAACATCCTATCAAGGATTTTTTCAAGTCGTTCTGGTTTAAACGAAATATTCGGGTCGGCAAACCAAAGCCTTCTCACCCCATTTTTCCTTATCCACCTAATCTCCTCAATGACCCTGTCTATCGAATGAAAGGTCACTTTGTGTTTGAAGGCAGGGGGCGTATAACAGTATATGCAATGGTGAGGGCATCCGCGAGATGTCAGCATGATCGCCTCCCCCATCTTCGAATAGTCAAAAACGTCATTAAGGTAAGGGGAGGGATACTGATCCAGATCAGTGAAGCTATCGAGTTCGTCTGTGTCACGGATGACACCACTCGCATCCTTGTAGCTCACACCGGCAAGGTCAGAAAACGGCGTGCCGTTTTCAATGGCCTGCATAATTTTTAGGAGCGCTATCTCGCCCGAAGACCGACAAATATAGTCAATGTCAGGCATGTGGGCAAAGCCATCAAGGGGCATAAACGTGGCCTGCGGACCACCAATGGCTATCTTGATGCTGCTGTCTTGCGATTTCATGAATCTTGCAAGGCCGATCACGTAGAGCATGGTCCTCTGGTAGGCCGTAAGCCCCACCAGGGCAGGCCGAAAGCTGGCTATCAACTGGCCAAGACCGGCTCGGGAAATAGAGGTATTCTCTCCAAGAGTCAGTATCTTGACAGTGAACCCCTTGGATTTAAGAAAGGCTGCTATGTAGCCCAGCGAG
>JAUVJO010000064.1 GCA_030592345.1 Deltaproteobacteria bacterium | reverse complement strand
GCAACTGCAAAATATCTTGGTTTTTGTCAGTAGCTGTGCATGGACTTCAAGGCCGATGACGGCTTCATATTTCATATCAGAAGGTCCTCTAAGAGCCTGTTTATACCTCGGAAGGTCATAAATGGCGCTTTTCTCGGTGAGTCATGAGCATCAAGAGCAAGGCGCGAAGGCGCGGAATAGCTGGCTATTGCAAACCTGAGCAACGCGGCTATTGATGTTCATGGCCGGCGAAAAAGTGTCATTTGTGGCCTTTCGAGGTATAAATTAACCCTTACCAAATGTGACCTGAAAAGGCAACTGACCCAATCTGCTTGATGCCGGTAAACCTGCTTTTCTTTTGACAAAGCAAATTGCAAAGTATTATAACCAAACGGCGTATCTATGAGTTGGGGGGAGACAACAACTCTCGCGCATTCTTCTGGGATTTGGCAGGCAATGGAAGAAAGGAAGTGAGCTAAAGTGCCTAAAGTGTCTTAAGTGAGCTAAAGTTAAGGACTTGAAGAAACAGTTTTATATTGAAAGAAAGAAAATGAGTCCCGCTTTTAGCGGGATTAAGCAGTGCGCCTCCGGCGCAACATATTTATAATAGGCAGAATACCTCAATCCCGCTAAAAGCGGGACTCACTTTAGCTCACTTTAGGCACTTAATGTACTCCACAAATACGGTGCAAGTGATTAAAAGTGGATGCCTCCCCCAAGTTGCTGATGCGCCCATAAGCAAGAGCCTATAACTGGCTGTGAGGGATACCATGGAGTATTTTATCTGTGTACTTGGGATGGTCATGATAGTGGAAGGCCTTCCATATTTTGCCATGCCTGGCAGGATGAAGGTGTGGATTCAAAAGGTCGTTGAACTACCAGATTCGACCATCAGGGTCACGGGTTTCCTTCTGATGATGGCCGGACTCGTCCTGGTCTATTTTGCCAGACAATAGTTGTTTAAGAAGTGAGCTAAAGTTGAAAATATTCATTTAGAGATTGAGAAATTTAGGAATTGAAAGAATACTGCCTCATTCTAATCCCTGAATCCCTGAATTTCCTAATCCCTTAACTTTAGGCACTTTAGCTCACTTTAGCTCACTTTAGGCACTTTATTGACTATATGTACTTACTGACTGACTACAATTACACGCTCCCCCAGGAGCTGATCGCTCAAGTGCCTGCCACGCGCAGGGATCAATCCCGTCTGATGCTCCTGGAAAGGCTGGGTCGGAAAATATCTCACCACTGCTTTGCAGACGTTGTTCGGTTTCTTCACCCGGGAGACCTGCTGGTTGTCAATGACACGCGTGTAGTTCAAGGCCGGCTGACAGGCACCAAGGAGACGGGGGGAAAGGTTGAGGCCCTCCTTCTCGACTATCCGGGGGAGATTCCAAAGGCCGGGGGAAACATTGTCTGTGAATGTTTGGTCAAGGCGTCTAAGCCTCCACGGTCAGGATCAAAGATCCACTTTACCGAAGGGCTTAAGGCTACTGTCCTGAAAGGCAGTGAAGGCGTATATACAATCGCCTTTGAGTTTGAGGGAAGATTTGATGCCATCCTGGAAAGCATAGGCCAGGTTCCCCTTCCCCCTTATATCAAGAGAAACGGCCAGGGCCCCGTATATTGTGATGATCGCCAGTGTTACCAGACCATTTACGCCAAGAAAAAAGGGGCTGTGGCAGCGCCGACTGCGGGGCTTCACTTCTCACCAGAACTTCTCGGAGACCTCACCAACAAAGGCATTGACGTGATCGCGATCACGCTTCACGTGGGCTATGGAACATTTCTGCCTGTGCGCCTTACGGATATCAGAGAGCACAAAATGCATCCTGAGACATACGAACTCACGGATAAGGCTGCTTCAACCATTAACCAGGCCAAGAATGAGGGCCGGCGTGTCATCGCTGTTGGCACTACAACGGTGCGGGTGCTCGAATATGCTGCCGACATTTCGGGCCGCGTGCGACCTGGTTCTGGTAAATGCGATCTTTTCATCTATCCGGGCTTTCAGTTTAAGGTGATCGACGCATTGATCACGAATTTTCACTTGCCCCAAAGCACGCTCTTGATGATGGTCTCTGCATTTGCAGAGCGAGAATTGATCCTGGACGCCTACGATGAAGCTATCCGCCACACATACCGTTTCTACAGTTATGGAGACGCGATGTTGATATGTTAGACGGCGCATGGCGCATGGCGCATAGCGCAAAGGGTAAGAACTCTATGCGCTATGCGCCACGCGCTATGCAGTCCATGGCCAAACAGTGAACTCAAGGAAAAAAGGTGGCTATCAAATTTGAGATTACAATCGAATCAAGAGAAACAAGCGCCCGGCTTGGCAAAATACACACACCCCATGGGTGCGTAGACACGCCAGCCTTTATGCCTGTGGGCACTCAAGCCACTGTCAAATCCGTTACCCCTGAGGAGCTTTCCGATCTTGGGGTGCAAATCGTTCTCGCCAACACGTATCATCTCTATCTGCGCCCCGGACATGATGTCATTTCAGCGCTTGGCGGGCTTCACAGCTTTATGCACTGGGACGGCCCTATTCTGACCGACAGTGGGGGTTATCAGATCTTCAGTCTGGCAAAATTCAGGAAAATCGCCGACCACGGGGTGACCTTCCAGTCCCACATCGATGGCTCAAGGCACCTTTTGACACCGGAAAAGGCCATAGAGATACAAGAAGCCCTGGGATCTGACATCATGATGTGCCTTGATGAGTGTACGTCCTATCCAGCCACTCACAGTGAGGCCCAAAAGTCCTTGACTCTAAGCATCGATTGGGCAAAGTCCTGCAAGAAAAGTCGCAACACAAACAGTGGAGCCCTCTTCGGAATTGTTCAGGGAGGAATGTTTGACGACCTTCGGGCCAAGGGTGTGGAGGCCCTCACAGATATTGGCTTTGATGGATACGCCCTGGGCGGCTTGAGCGTTGGGGAGCCAAAGGAGCAACTGCTGGATATTGCAGCCTTTACCCTACCCCTGCTCCCGGATGCGTTTCCGCGGTATGTCATGGGGGTGGGGGCTCCGGAAGACCTGGTAGATCTCGTTTCTCTCGGCACTGACATGTTCGACTGTGTGATGCCCACACGCAACGCCAGAAACGGCCAGCTTTTTGTCAAAACAGGTACACTTAATATTTGCAATGCGCAGTATCGGGACGATAAGAGACCTGTAGATCACGGGTGTCCTTGCTATACGTGTACGCACTATTCAAGGGCCTACCTGCGTCATCTTTATATGGCAAAAGAACTCCTTAGCTACCGTCTGAATACCATCCATAACATCCACTACTTCATGACCCTAATGACAGAGATGCGAGAAGCAATCGGCCAGGACCGATTCGTCCAGTTCAAAAGGGATTTCTATGCCCTTAGGAGCGGGGGAGAGTAGTTGTTGGTTATTGGTTATTCGTTGTTTGGAAACAGGTGGCAGTGTTCAGTCCCGCGCAACGCGGGATCAGCTTTTTCAGTTTCTCAATCCTGAAACCTGACACCTTTTCCCCAAAGCTAAACACGTAGCAGGCGGACATGGGTGCTCTCATTGCCAACAGGCCAACAGCCGTGAATTTACACCCTAATCACTTAAATACGGGTTGCAAAAGAGAGTGATTGCGTTTATGGTACGACCAAACCGGCTAAGGAGGACATGGAAACATGAAGGAAGCAGTTCAAGCGGTAATCGACAAGATACGACCCATGCTCCAGGCTGACGGCGGCGATGTGGAACTTGTCAGCGTTGATAACGGTGTGGTAAAGGTGCGGCTTCAGGGGGCATGCAAGGGTTGTCCCATGTCTCAGATGACCCTGAAGAACGGGATCGAGAAATACCTAAAGAAAGAAGTCCCTGAGGTGGACCAGGTGGTAGGAGTCGACTAGATGGACCACTTTACGACAGACGCTCCCCATGTCAAGCCTGCCCCAAAGGTTACCAGGAGGGCATAGTCACCCTGTTTAAGTAAGCCTTCTCTGTTGGCTTCGTCTAAGGCAATGGGTATAGTGGCGGAAGAGGTGTTTCCGTATTTTTCAATATTGACATAGACTCTTTCCATGGGAATCTTCAGCCTTTCTGCCACAGCCTTGATGATCCTCAGGTTGGCCTGGTGCGGGACTAATAATTTAATGTCATTACAGGAAAGGCCATTGTTTTCCAGGGCAGAGGCGGCAATGTCCGCCAGGCAGACAACCGATTTCTTAAAAAGCTTGTTCCCCTCCATTGATAAAGAAAAAGGCTTCCCCTCGATCGTATCCAGGATCTCAGGGATCTTGGACCTCTCGTCATAAGAATAAAGAAGGTTCCAAAAATTCCCGTCAGATTGCAAATGAGTTGAAAGTATCCCATCAGCTCCTATGCTTGGAGTGAGCACGACCGCACCAGCACCATCGCCCAACAATACGCAGGTGCTGCGATCCTCCCAGTTTGTGACGGACGAGAGTCGTTCAGCACCGATGACCAGGGCGTTCTTGCAGGTTCCGGTTGCAATGGCATTATTTGCGATAGAGAGCCCATACAGGAAACCCGAACATCCGGCAGACACGTCAAAGGCCACGGCCTTGCTCGCCTTGAGTGCCTTTTGCACAAAACATGCCGCTGAGGGAAATTGACGGTCCGGGGTGACTGTGCCCATAACGATCATGTCAATGGCTTCCGGCAAGATGCGAGCCATCTCCAGGGCCTTCAGAGATGCTGTTGTGGCCATCTCTGAGGTGTCTTCACCTTGACCGTTTGAGGAGATGCGTCGCTCCTTGATCCCTGTGCGCCGTATTATCCACTCATCGCTTGTGTCTACAATGGCCTCAAGCTCCTTATTTGTAAGGATCCTCTTGGGGGTGGTGGAGCCTGTACCAACAATGCGTGCCTTTATCACTATGAAATGTACCTCTAATCCTTGGAATCAAATCTTTGTGACCATTTACCACGAAAGTGTGCCAGTGTCATCGTTTTTTTCGTTTTGCACTTTCGTGGATTCGTGCTAAGAAGATCTCGACATCATCTGCGTATCTTGTGGAACTTACACCAAATTTTGAAAGGATCAGCCATGTCCGTCGCTGCAAAAATTCACATAATTTTGGAAAAGGCTTCGTGGATTCGAAAGATGTTTGAGGAGGGGGCACAGCTAAAGGAAAAGCACGGTGTTGAGAATGTCTTTGACTTCAGCCTCGGAAATCCAAACCTTGAACCGCCAGCCCGTTTCAAAGAGGTTTTGATCGATGTGGCAAACGCCTCAGGTGCTCGGCACCATAGCTACATGCCTAACACAGGATATGCCTCAGTGAGACAGGCGGTCGCCGAGGTTATCTCAAAGGAGCAGGGCGTCGCCATCACGGCAGATGAGGTCATCATGACTTGTGGAGCTGCCGGTGCCCTGAACGTAATCTTTAAAACGATCCTGGACCCCGGTGATGAGGTCATTACGCCGACCCCTTATTTTGTGGAATACGGTTTTTATGTGGATAATCACGGGGGTGCGCTCAAGACCGTACCCAGCAGATCGGATTTTGCCTTGGATCCTCAGGCTATCCGATCCGCCATAACGTCAAGGACCAAGGCCGTTCTGATCAATTCTCCGAATAACCCTTCCGGTCAAGTATATTCAAAGGAAAGCCTTGTGGAATTGGGCACCCTCCTGCAAGAAGAAGGTCGCAGGCTGGAACGGACTATTTACCTTATCTCCGATGAACCTTATCGAAAGATTTTATTCGACGGGATTCAGGTGCCAGCCCTGTTTTCATGCTATCCGGAGAGCATCATTGCCACGTCCTATTCAAAGGACCTTTCCGTTCCAGGGGAGCGGATAGGCTTTTTGGCCGTGAATCCGAAGGCGCGTTATAGAGAGGATCTTCTGGCCGGCATGGCCCTTGCCAACCGGATACTGGGATTTGTAAATGCCCCTGCCTTGATGCAGCGAGTCATTGAGTCACTGCAAGGCGTATCTGTGGATATGGCGATCTATCAGGCAAAAAGGGATCTCCTGTGCGATGGTCTCTCTAAGTGCGGATACGAATTTGTCAAGCCAAAGGGGGCGTTCTACCTTTTTCCAAAGAGTCCCATTGCTGATGACGTAAAGTTTGTCCGCGCCTTGCAGGAAGAACTCATACTGACTGTGCCAGGAAGGGGATTCGGGTGTCCGGGTTTCTTTCGCATCGCCTTTTGCGTAGACGATGATACCATAACACGGGCACTTCCGGGTTTTGAACGGGTACTGAAACGGTTTTGATCGTAGGCATTCTTCTTGACAGGACTCGCTTTTCTTGCCATATTTCAACGTTTTACTTATTCATTTCACAGATTACCGGAGGCCGTGATACTTGGTTGAATCGTAACCGTTCACGGGTTCAGGGTTCAGAGGTTCGGGGTTCAGAGATTGTGGGTTCAGCTCACAAATCTGAACCGTTGATTCGTCAGGTCTGAAGGAAGAACGGAGGAGAATAACACGATTTGAGAATATTGAGGCCGGGCGGTTGGCCCTGGAGTTAACTCGCAAGGTCAACGAAAGAAAGGGAACCCTGAACGGTGAACTCTGAACCTGTGAACGCTTACGTTGAATCAAACAAAATCAAAGATGGTGAAGTCCTATTAGAACTCGAAGATATCCACATGTGTTTTGGCCGAGTGGCGGCCTTGAACGGTGTCAGTCTCCGGGTTAGAAAAGGGCAAATCCATTCCATCATCGGCCCGAACGGGGCTGGCAAGACGGTCATGATGAATTGCATAAACGGGCTGTACCGTCCGCAAAAGGGGGGCATCTATTTCAAAGGACAAAATATCAACAGACTTAAACCATATAAGCGGGCCAGACTTGGCATCGCCAGAACTTTTCAGAAAGTTGAAGTCTTTGGTGGGATGACTGTTCTGGATAATATCCGGCTGGGGCGCCATATTTTTCTCGAGACTGGTATTGTCAGCGGTGCAATGTACATTGGCAAGACCGCCCGTGAAGAGATCAGACACCGTGCCTTTATCGAAGAGGAAATTATTGATCTCTTGGAAATCGAACACATCAGGGACAAACCGGTCGGCATGCTCCCGTACGGCCTGCAGAAGCGGGTTGAATTGGGGCGGGCCCTCGCTTTGGAGCCTGAGCTTCTAATCCTTGATGAGCCCCTGGCTGGCCTGAACCTGGAAGAGGTGGAGGACCTGGCCCGCTTTATCCTCGACGTCAATGAGGAGAAACGGTGGGAGGTCACCTGCATCCTGGTGGAGCATGACATGGGTGTCGTCATGGACCTTTCAGATTATGTCTTTGTGCTCAACTTTGGAAACAGGATCATTGACGGCACACCCGAGGAAGTCCAAAACCATCCGGAAGTTATCAAGGCTTACCTGGGTGAAGAAGACCTGTATGCTACGAGGAGATAAAACAGGGCGTTTCAGCATGGAGATTACGAAGGATCTGACGATTCCCAAGCTGTTCTGCGAACGGGCAAGGACGTATGGCAAGGACAAAGTGGCCATGCGGGAGAAGGAGTTTGGGATCTGGAAACCCATTACCTGGCACGACTATCTGGAAAATGTCAAATTCCTGGCCCTGGGTCTTATCAGTCTCGGTTTAAAGGATGGTGACAAGGTCGCCATGATCGGTGACAACCGCCCCGAAGGCTTATGGGCAGAGATAGCCACCCTGTGCGCTCGTGGGACAGGGGTGTGGCTGTTCCAGGACTGCCTTATGGACGAGGTTAAGTATATTATCGAACATTCAGACACTAGATTCTTGTTTGGTGAAGGCCAGGAAGAGGTAGACAAAGCGATTTCCATCTTCGATGAATGCCCGAGGCTGGAAAAAATCATATGGGATGATCCCAAAGGTATGCGAAGCTACGATGAAGACTACCTCATAAGTCTCAAAGATGTTCAAGGCCTGGGCAGGGAGCTTGACAAAAAGGAACCAGGGCTTTTTGAAGAGATCATCAACAAAGGCCATGGAGACGAAGTGGCCCTGCTTTTCTATACCTCGGGCACGACAGCACTGCCCAAGGGGGCACTCCTTTCTCACCATAACATGCTGACCATGGGCAGAAACCTGATGGCAGTCGATCCAAGCTATGACACGGATGATTTTGTCTCCTTCCTTCCGTTTGCGTGGATCGGCGAGCAGATGATGGCGATTTCGTGCGGTATTCAGGTAGGATTCACCGTTAATTTTCCGGAAGAACCCGAGACAGCACAGGAAAACATCCGCGAGATCGGCCCCCATGTCATGTTCGCCCCCCCACGTATGTATGAACAGATGACCCGTACGGTTCAGGTCAAGTACCTGGATGCCTCGTACCTCAAGAGGAAGTGCTACAAGCTGGCATCCAAGATCGGCTATCATGTGGCTGACATGGAATTTCAAAAGAAAGCCGTACCATGGTATTGGAGGTTCCTCCATTGGTTAGCTTTTATCGGGATGCAAAAGAAACTCAAGGACCACCTGGGGCTTTCCCGCGTACGCAATGCCTACACCGGTGGTGCGGCCATGGGGCCGGATCACTTTCGTTTTTTCCACGCATTAGGTGTCAACCTTAAGCAGATTTACGGACAGACAGAGATCGCCGGGATTTCAGTCGTGCATCAAACCGGAGACATCAAGTTTGACACGGTTGGAGTTCCTCTCCCGGAAACAGAGGTGAAGATCACCGAAGACGGTGAGATCATTTCCAAGAGCCCCTCTGTCTTCCTTGGTTACTATAAAAATCCGGAGGCAACGGAAGAGACTTTGCGGGATGGGTGGCTCTATTCTGGCGACAAGGGTTTTATTGATGAAGACGGCCACCTGGTCGTCTTTGACCGATCCAAGGACGTCATGACGCTCAGGGACGGCAGGCCCTTTTCGCCACAGTATCTCGAGACTCGACTGAAATTCAGCCCGTACTTAAGGGATGCGTGGACGATCGGAGACAAGCGAGACTATGTGACGGCAGTCACCTGCATCGACTATTCTGTGGTAGGCAAGTGGGCAGATGAAAAAAAGCTCACTTATACGAGCTACCCGGAGCTTTCACAGAAGCCTGAGGTGTGTGCGCTGGTTGAAAAACAGATTAGACAGGCCAACAAAGATCTTCCTGAGGTGGCCAGGGTCAAGAAGTTTGTCAACCTTTACAAAGAATTTGACCCGGATGATGATGAGCTTACAAGGACCCGAAAATTGCGTCGCGCCTTTGTGGAAACGAGGTATCAAGGAATCGTAGATGCCCTCTATTCTGACAAGGATGTGGTTCATATAGACACAACGATTACTTATGAAGATGGGCGAAAATCCCATATCAAGACGGATCTTCATATCAAAGCGGTCAGCGATAGCTGATCTTCAAGGAGTAAACCCAGTGGAACTGTTTTTGATGAGCTTGACGACAGGTATTATGGTAGGGGGTATCTATGCCCTCATTGCCCTTGGATGGGTGCTGATATATAAGTGCTCGGGCGTTCTGAACCTGGCCATGGGAGAATTGACTCTGATCGGTGCCTATGTATCCCTGAGTTTTTATTCCATGGGGGTCCCATTTCTCCTTGCGCTCCTTTTTTCGCTCATCATTGGATTTATTCTTGGGATCCTGACAGAAAGGATCTTCCTGGATAGACTGATCGGCGAGCCTGTGCTCACGGTCATCATGGTCACTGTGGGACTTTCCTTTTTCTTTAAGGGGATCGTGGAACTGATATGGGGGACCGATACACGCGTATTCACCCCGCCTGTTTTCCCATTGGAACCGATCCGCATCGGACCGCTGATTATTGGTCAGGTTTATCTGTGGAGCTTTGTTGCCTCACTTGTTCTTTTGTGTATCTTTGTATGTTTCTTCAAATACACTCGATGGGGCCTTGCCATGCAGGCCACAGCCGATGACGAGATGGCAGCGCTTTCTCTTGGGGTGAGCGCCAGATTCGTTTATGCCACGGCCTGGGCCATAGCATTTATGGCAGCCGGCGTTGGGGGCACCCTCTTGGGAAACATCAACGGTCTCAACATATCGGTCGGCTACCTCGGCCTGCTGGTCCTGCCGGCGGTGGTGTTGGGCGGCCTCAATTCAATACCCGGAGCCATTGTTGGCGGGATTATTATTGGTGTATTGCAGAACATGTGCGGGGCCTACCTGGATAAGTACTTTCCCGGTGGAGTAAAAGAGGTTGCCCCATTTGCTTTCATGGCCATCTTCTTGCTCTTCAAGCCATACGGCCTCTGGGGCTGGGAGAGGATTGAAAGGGTGTAAAAGACCCAAGTGCCTAAAATGAGCTAAAGTTGGACATACTGATTCAGGAATTGAAGGAATACCCACTGATCTCAATCCCTTAATCCCCCAATCCTTTTAATCCCGCTATAGGCGGGACTCACTTTAGCTCACTTTAGGCACTTTCAATGAGAGAGAAAACCTATGTCAACTGCTTTTCTACCTTGTGGCGTGTACCACGAAAATTATACTCAGGATCATGCATGGTGGCAGACAAAGTTTGTCAAGGCAAAAATGATCTTGCTCTTTATCGTCCTGTTCGGGATCATTCCCTTGTTTGCAGATGCATACGTGCTTAGCGTCTGCAATCAAATCGGCTACACTCTCTTGGGGGCCTTAGGGGTCCAGCTTTTGATCGGCTATTGCGGTCAGTTGACCCTGGGGCACGCCGCATTTCTTGCAGTTGGCGCGTATACCAGCACGCTGCTTATCCTGGAGTTTCCCTGGCCCAAGTTCCTGATGGATTGGGGCCTTGCCTATCCCATCAGTATCGTCCTTGCTGCAATAGCAGCAGGCCTCTGGAGTGTGCTCTTTGGGCTTCCTTCGGCCAAGGTCAAGGGGTTTTATCTTATCTTGACCACCATGGCCGCGCAGTTTATTACAGTTGACTTTGTCATCACACAGTATGTTAGCCAAATCGGAGGTCGTGGCCAGGCATTTTCCTTACCACCAGGAACCATCAAGGTCGGCCCGTGGGTTATTGATAGCGACCTGAAGGTTTACCTTATGATGATCGTTTTGGTGATCTTGTGCGTAATAGGCATGGTCAACCTGCTGCGGTCCAGAGTTGGCAGGGCCTGGATTGCTATCAGGGATAATGATATTTCTGCTGAGGTCATGGGAATTAATGTTGTTAAGTACAAGCTCCTCGCCTTTTTTGTTGCCGGGTTTATTGGCGGGATTGCCGGGTCTTTCTGGATCAGCAACCTGGCAGCGGTGAGCCCGGAGCATTTCCCATGGTTTTGGTCTCTGTGGCTGGTGGGAGTGATTCTCATCGGCGGAGCTGGTTCCATTCATGGGGCGATCTTTGGCTCCATATTCATGGTGGTCGTCATGGAGGCGTTGCAGTTAGCCGTCATTCCCCTTGCCGATACATATCCCAAGCTCTTAATGGACTTTTTGTTTATCAAAGAAGCCGCCTTTGGCCTGGCCATCTGTGCATTTCTGATATTTGAACCCAATGGCCTGGCCTATCGCTGGTGGCAGATCAAGAACTATTTCAATTTGTGGCCATTTTCGTACTAGGACGGTTTGGTTATTCGT
>JAUVJO010000391.1 GCA_030592345.1 Deltaproteobacteria bacterium | reverse complement strand
TCTTTATGGCAAACCCGTTCCGTTTTGGCCAGGTAGTTAGCGGTGATCTGTTCTGTAATCGGGAATCCGAAATTAGACAGATAACCCGAGATTTAACAGGTGGACAGAGTATCGTTTTATACAGCCCACGGCGGTATGGAAAAACCTCTCTTTTGCAGGCCGTATCAAAAAAAATCAGAACCAGGAAAATTCTCTATGGGAATGCTGATTTTTTTGCCTGCAATTCTTCAGAGAAAGTGCTTCAGGCAGTGTCCCGTGCTGCGGCAAAGGCCATTATTGATGATCTTAAGAGTATAGAAAAATTTGTAAAATGGGCTGCACAGATTTTTACACGGACAAGGTTTTCCATCCGATATGAACCCAATGGAACGGGATCATTTGGTATATCGCCGGAATTCTCGTCTCAGGCAACTTCTATTGATAGCCTGTTCGATGTGTTTTCAGGCCTGAGTTCATATCTCAAAAAAAGCAAGAAACGAGCCGTGATTGTTCTTGACGAGTTTCAACAGATCATCAGGGTTAATAGTAATCTCGAAGCAGAATTTCGTACCATTATCCAGCAGCAAGATCGGATTGCATTCGCTTTTCTCGGAAGCCGAACGCAGTTGCTCAAAGATATGTTTATCAACGAGAAGAGGCCGTTTTACCATGCAGCCAAAATTATGGAGTTAGGACCCATTGAGATGGAGGCTCTATCTAAATTTATCAAAACTCGCTTTAAAAAGATTGCCGTTTCCATCTCCGATGAGCTGGCACTAAAAATCGCAATAAGAGTTAAGGGACATCCGGACTATGCTCAACGGCTATGCAGCCACATATTAGATGGCCTTGAGGCCAAAACTGTGTCTGAGGAATTTGTTGAACAAGGCGTATCGCGTATGCTTTCGTCGTTGACGCCGTCGTTTGCCGGGATTTTTGAGGAATTGCCATTACGAGAAAGCCAGGTTATGACTATCGTGGCTGAACATGGCCCCATGAAAACCTTTTCAACTAAAATGTTTCAGCCATATGACATGGGAACGCCGTCACTGCATAAAGCTCTTTCCAACCTGATAAAAAAGGATTTGATCCAGAAAGGCAAAGACAAAGAATATTATGTGGCAGATAACTTTTTACACGAGTGGATAAGGATGGTATCGAAATAAAAGAAATGGAAAAAGAGGGGAGCCAGGATTTTAGGGGAGAGTGTTCCCTTACTGTGGTTGACTAAGAATGGAGATCTCCCTGCCTAATCTCATCAAGCGGGTCTAATCAGAATATATTTACTGAACCTCGGGTCCAAGGCATCAACTTCCACCCAATCATACTCCTGGCAAAACTCCTGCCAGATCAAGGACAACGTATCTTTGAGGGTTGCCGCATCCTCGGTCTCAAACCCGGAGGCAAAGGCCATGCAATCCTTCACAAAGACCTCTTCAAACCCGAGCATCTGATAGGGCGGCCTTTCATCCCCTCCCCTGAGAAGATCGAAAAACTGACTTGCCTGTTTCAGCGAGCGTTAAGCGGGACGCCCTTAAGATTTTAAGTTGACAAGGTATTAGATAAGTTATAAATGCGAATACATGCCAAGATTAGCCCGACTGGACGCCCCTGGTGTGGTACATCACATTATGATCAGGGGGATATAGGCTTTCAGATAAAGATTTTGGATGCGTTATCGGTCGTCAACGTATGACGAGTACGCCTTCCTCCCTCTGGCCTTTCCAAAATCATTATCTTAAAGCCTATATATAGACTTTCACATATTAAATTTCACCGCGTTATCGGTCGTCGGCGTATTACAATACAGCCTCCCCCTCTGGCCTTGTGAAATTTAATATGTGAAAGTCTACAGACCGGATTGCAGCGAGAGTGGCTGAAATTTACGAAATAGGGGTAGATGATATTTACTTGAAAGGCAAACAGCAAAAAAGGGTTAAAGCCAGGAGTGTTTTTTGTTTTTGGGCGGTTCGCGAATTGGGAATTTCACTTACTGAATTAGCCAGGCGTTTGGGGATCAGTGTACCCGGGGTTGGGTACTCGGTCGAGAGGGGTGAGACAATCGTGCGCGCGAATGCCTATCAGTTAATTCAACAAGTTTCTTAGAATTTTAAGGGCGTCCCGCTATACCGCGCGCCCAGATTCAAGCGGTGGATTTGGGCGTTTCTCTTGATATTGGTCTTGAATATGATAGCATACAAAGCTAGGGACTGTAGCCCTCCGGTAGCAACAAATCCTGGAAGGCACATAATGAAAGCGCTTATTGACGAAGGCGGCCTCAGAGAGATGTACTCGGGTGCCTGTCTGACACGGAGGACCAGAGGATGGAAACCATAGAGGTCAAGATTCCGGGCATGCTGGCAGATATTTACAAATCCGAACAAGTAGCTATTTTGGAATCTGCGATCAGGCATGTCGTTTTCAGCAGGTTGGCTGAGAAGAAAGAGAAACACAGGAAAGCCAAGCAAAAGATAGCGGAGCTTGAGAAGCGATACGGAATGACCTTTGACAAGTTCATCGAATCCTTTCCTGATGATGCGGATATCACCCAGCACGAGGACTGGGTTGAATGGAGCCATTATGACGAGGTGAACAAAAGGCTATCCTCATTAATATGATAGCTTGGTCCGACCCTAGAAGTCAACAGTAAATCAGTAAAGAACGACATTAATATGTCACGCTTTAGTGTCGCGCGTCAATAAAAAGTGTCAGGCTCAAAATTTTTTGCTGAAAAACTACCACATGCTGGAATTAGGGGGAACGCTCTTTAGAAGCAGAGAATGAATAGGCCTAATCTACCCTGACAAATATCACCTCAAAGCTTTGCTCCAGGGCAGCTTGAAAGTAGGTTCCGCTGAGGGCATCGCGCTGCGGATCG
>JAUVJO010000090.1 GCA_030592345.1 Deltaproteobacteria bacterium | reverse complement strand
TAAAGTAGCTGGCTGGTTAGGTATCATATGAAATGGCTGGATGCCTACGTTCAGCGGTTCTCCTTGCCCTGCGTAGCAACATATTAGCGACTATCGGGAGATTACCCGGACTTTTTGAGAAGTTACCCTTAACCTCGCTAAGCGCAGGTTTAATATGATGATTTAATACCGCCAAAGGCGGGACTTGTTTTCTGGAAGTCTATATCTTTATTATAACTTCCCGTTCCTTAACTGTCAAACAAAATATCATGCAAGGCTCAGCTACAGGATATACGTCGGGTGATGAAAATCAGCAAAAAACATTATGTTTTTCATCCGTTATTTGTTAAAGATGAGTTGGGGCATGTTTGTCGTGCATTTTTTGGCCTCGTACCCATGCTGGTTACCGTTCGGAATCCTTGACAAAACTGTATGTTCATGATACTTCCCATTGCGTCAGTCAACGACTGGCAAACTCAAAACGGTCAAGTTGTTCCACGCTTTTGGAGTAATGCACAGAAAGGAGGTGTTTTTAAGATGAAAAAATGGGACTGGAAGACACTCTTATCAATTTCCATAGTTTGGGGCGTTGTCGGCCTCCTGGCAGTGGTAGTATTTGTAACGATGGCCTTTTAACACGTATATAGACTTTCACATATTAAATTTTACAGCGTTATCGGCCGTCGGCGTATTACAATACAGCCTCCTCCCTCTGGCCTTGTGAAATTTAATATGTGAAAGTCTATAGTAATCAAATTGCTCGCCGTGGCAATTGCTGTCATTGGCACCGGGGTCCTGGGTTAAAAAAAGGCTCTACTCCGCCTCAGTGGAGTAGAGCCTTTTCAACTTAAATGAGAAGCGAATCATTGGGCAAGTGAACGATACCGAGCAAATGCGCACAATAGCGCCAAATACAGTCTCGATACTATTGGGATGTGAGATCGAAAAAGAGGTTTATAAAAGTAAAAGTCGAGGCAGGATTACGTCGACTGAATATAAAACATGGCGAGAAACGTTTACTCTTCCCGAGAAAGGATACGAGAGAATAAGTCTCACCTGCCCTATATGCCATAGATCCTTTGAACTAAGAGTTTTCAGTATATCAAGGGCCCGTCTCAGAAAGCTCTATTTTGCCTCTTGTTTCCTCGCAATCGCGGCGTGTGGGATCGTCTTTGGAGTATTTGCACACGGGGGAAAAGGGGAATTCATGGGTTACAGCCTGGCAGCACCGTTCATCTGTTTCACCGTATGGCAGTTGAGGAATGTTATTCGCGGAAAATTTGATGCCAGCGACGTAGTATCTCATACGGTGTCTCATACGCGAGTGAAGTTACACAGGATTTTTGATGAACGAAAGGGAATTATATTTCCCGATCAATGAAAACACGCCTGACTGCGCACTCTGGCGACTATCTGAAACTCAAACGTAGTTTCATGCCATGAAAAGTTGCACTGTTTTGGGCTGGTTTTTTTCCACAATTAGACAGTTACTTCGTTTTTGATCCCAGCTCTTGCAATTTCGGCAAGATATGCGGACTTTCTTTCAGTTCGGTAAGTGGCAAAAGATGTTCATCAATATATTGCCAATCGAGTTTGTTCCTTTGACGAAACAAGATCCCTTCGATGTCAGCCCAATCTCTATTTCGATCTGCAAATGCTTTGTAGATGATAAGATCCTCCGCGGAACAGGTGCGAAGTGTTACAGATTTGAGAAAGGAGAAGTTTGTGGCACGATCTATTGCACATTCCTCAAAAGGCAATCCAGCCAGGGCAATATCAATCGGAATATTACGCGCTGACTTAAGAAGCAATACGCGGTTGCGCAAAGCAAATTCACGCGCGTTGTCGATGCGGGATTCAAACTGTTCACATAGAACATCCACGAATTGTTCTTCATTGCAAAAACCTGTCAACAAAGACAGGTCCACGTCAACCGTAAGACGAGGCTCACCCCAACGCTGCAGGGCGATTCCTCCTATGAAGCAAAACCGCCATTCCTGCGAAATGCACAAGGCTTGAAGTTCAGCGGCTAGATGGAATAATGCTTTCATTGGCGTGCGCGGGCAAACCAAGCCTGCAGTTCGATCAGACCCGATGCAGGCCGGACAGGGGAGTGAAGAAGAGCCGATTCAAACGCATCATCGAGGCTCTCAATCGCGTGTTGAACGTCAACATGATCGAGTTCGTGCCGCCGGGTCTGTTCCATGACCGCACCGGCCTTTTCCCAGCCACGGATCCACTCTAGCATATCGGCTTTTTCCCTCTCTTTCATCGGACAAGAAGTCCCTCCTTGTTCTTCAGAGTATAAGGAAACGAAGTCCTTGTCAAACCCTGATCAGTGATTTGCGGCTTTTCTAGTAACCGTTCACAGTTTTCCGTTCTCCTTACAGCGCCGGACAGCAATGAGCGGATATTCTCACAATGAACCCGAACCACCATATGTTGCAGCTCCTTCCCCCTTGACACACAACCCCCTTTTTCCTATTCTTGCGCCACCCCAAAGGGGTCTCTTATCGTTCATTTTGTCATTTTGTCATTTCATTCATTTGATTGTAATTTGGCTCAGACATCTGGCACAGTCGGGAAAAAGGGGCAGAAACAATGGATTCTACTAGTGATGGAGGAGGAAAAAGAAAAGATGTAAGGAGGGATTTCTATGGCTACATTGAAGGTATTGTCCGTGGCTCCACTTTCCACGCGACAATACAGAATTTGAGCCTCGGAGGCATGTGCTTTGAAGTCGATTATCCTTTCAGATCAGGACTCGACTTGCGCCTCATGTTCAAAGTCTTCGACTCCCAGCAGAAGCCTACGGAAGTGAAAGCACAGGTCGTGTGGGTTCAGCCGTTGCACTTGCTCTTCTATCGCGTCGGACTCATATTCACGGATCTCTCCCCAAAAGCCAAACGCATCATCAAGGCATACATTTCCGGCCTGGAAATCGAATCTGAGAAGGGAGTCGCCGTGGCCGGGAAATATCCCCTACTTTTCACCCCTAACACCTGTTATCGCAACAGGGAGAATTGTCAGGCCTACCCTTGCTGAAGAGATACTCAGGGATAACAAGGCTGATCTGATCGGGCTTGCTCGGACCTTGTTTGCGGATCCCCTCTGGCCGAACAAGGTATTCGAGGGAAGAGAAAAGGATATCCATTTCTGCAGATGCTGTAATGCATGTGTTATGTGTGTTATCAAAGATGAACCTGTCATGTGTTCCAGGTGGAACAGGTTCAAAAGGGCAAACATCGAAATCCAATTGAAGCAAAAGAGAACGATGTGGAACAAGGTCTTGATTGCTGTGGATGACTCTGAAAGCTCTCTTGAAGCAGTTGAATACGCGGGCCATATGATCGGGAGGGAACAGGAGATTATCCTCCTTAGCATTTTGGACACTGAACATGGGATAGAAACAGCAGAGAAAAAGAGGTCGGAGTTGCTGGCTCAAGCCAAAGGGCACTTGCAAAGGACCGGCATAAATGAAACTGATATTCAAATAAAAATAGCCAGAAAGAAAAATGGTGTTGCAGAAGATATACTCGAAGAAGTCAAGAAGGGAGAATACGGATCCATCATACTGGGGAAAAGCAGTGTTTCAAGAGCTCATCAACTGTTGCACGGTAGCATTTCCAATTACATAGTAGCGCACGCCAAGGATTGCGGGGTGTGGGTTATTGACTAGTGCTCGATTTCTTTTTCATCCAGGGCTTGAACACGGAAAGGGTTACGATGCCAAACAGGGCGATGAGCTGAAAAATGGCCATCCCCTCACTGATAAATCGGCTGTGCAGATATTCGGCGTCTTGTAAAGCAGTCAGCCGTTGCATGTTGGATATGGCTTCTGCCTTGTCAACCCAGGGAACGAAATAGATCGCGCCGAAAAGAATGAAGCTTATATTGAGTATCCATTTAATTGTCACCCATCTATACTTGAAAAAGCCCCATTTGGTCAGCATGGCATACACCAATCCGGTCAACAGGCAGCCAAACGCTCCGGGAATGACAACATAATCGTCGATAACCTTCATACACAGATCTCTTAAATGCAATTCATCTCCGGTCACGGGATGTATGCATAACTGCACCATCACCAGAGCAACGGCTGCTCCGCCCCACATGCAGGCCGAGAAGACGTGAAGGGTTTTGAGCCACTTGAATTCTTTACTACTATGCAGTTTTTTCATGGTTGGCTTTCTGTTTTTATGGGTAATTGAGTTGTGAGTCAAGGGAAAAAGTGGGGTGTCCCCTTTAGAGTCCTATTGCACCTCTTTCATGCTTGACACACAACCCCATTTTTCCTATTCCTTCCTTAAAAAGGAAAAACTTCAGGAAACTCTGGATGCGGTTAAAGGAGGTGATACATAACTTGGTGTAAATCATGGCTGTTGGCAACTATAGGCTTTAAGATAAAGATTTTGGATGCGTTATCGGTCGTTAGCTTACGACGAGTACGCCTTCCTTCCTCTAGCCTTCCCAAAATCTTTTTCTTAAGGACTACAATACATGATTTCTGGGCAAAAAATACTGTCTTTACCCCATTGATTTCACACAACACTACAGGGTATCTAAAACATAGACTCTACAAAGACTGACGGTTTCGTAAAGAGTCGAACCCGGTTCTGCTTGCAGCGGAATCTTGATCCCGCTTTTAAAGATTTTCAGATAAATGATTTCACTGCGTTACCTGTCTGCGTGCGGACACGCACAGGCAGGTCGGTCGAAATCCTCGACGACGTACCCGCATGTACGCCTTACTCGGATTTCTCCCTCTGGTCCCGCTGCAAGCGGGACTGCAAGCGGGACTGAAAGCGGAAAGCGGGATGAAATCAATTATCTGAAAATCCATAAAAAAGGAGGAAAAAAATGAAAAAGAGTGATTTGGCTGTTGCGGTTTACAACACCCACACCGAGGCAGAGGAGGCCGTCAAGGCACTTGAGAATGCGGGATTCGACATGAAGAAACTATCCATCGTGGGCAGGGACTACCATAGTGAGGAGCACGTGGTAGGCTATTACAATGCCGGTGACCGGATGAAAGCCTGGGGCAAGATGGGTGCTTTCTGGGGAGGACTCTGGGGGATGTTGTTCGGGGCCGCCTTTTTCGTCATCCCGGGCATCGGGCCCGTTGCGGTTGCCGGTCCCTTTGTCAGTGCGCTTGTCGGGGCGCTGCAGGGTGCCGTCGTCGTCGGTGGCCTTAGTGCCCTTGGGGCGGGGTTGGTTAGTATCGGCATTCCCAAGGACAGCGTGGTCAGGTACGAGACCGCCCTGAAGGCCGACAAGTTCCTTCTGGTGGCCCACGGTACGAGCGATGACGTTGCCAATGCCGCGGACATCATAAAATCCACTGGTCCTGTGGAGTCTGCCGTACATCCCGCTTGAAGACCCGAACCGGAAAAGAAGTGATGCTCCAGCAGGCATGTATTCCGGGAGCACCGGCCAGCGGCTGGTGCTCCCGGGGCATGAGCGGTCAAGGTTGTGCAAACAACAGCATGTCTGACTACTTGGAAACTATAGATTCTAAAATAATGTTTTTGGCCCAAAAGAGATGAACGGATACTGGATGCTGGTTCCTGGATGCTGGTAAAAACAAGGGATATCTTTTTTGGTCTATCCAGGATCTAGGATCCAGTATCTGTTTGGAATAGAGCACGAACTCACATTTCCTGACAAAATCGATAACCCATCTTTTCCTGAAAGTCTATATCAAAGGAGGACGCAATGCTGACAATACTTGAACGAAGTAAGGGTAATGTCATCGGGGTTGAATCATCAGGGACGATTACATTGGAGGAGCAGCAGAAAGCTGAGGAGGTGTTTGACAAAGCTATCAAAGAACACGGGAAAATCAATTGGCTCTATGTTATCCGTTCCATGAAATATGAAAGCCTCCGCCCAATGTACGAGGACATGATGTGGTGTTTGAAAAACTTGAAAAACTTTGATCGCATGGCGGTTGTAGGAGATAAGAAATGGCAAGAACTTTTGATCAAGGCAGACGGCCTGGTCTTTGGTGAAAAGTATTTTGACATTTCCCAGCTTGATGAAGCCTGGGCGTACGTTGAAGGAACAAAGGGTTAAGCATCGAACCATTGTGTCAACCTGACCGGCTCATTCCACCCCCCAACTTTTGCCGCCAGTGCAAAGGAAATCCGCCGGCCATGATTGGCTGGCGGATTTTTTTGCACTCGCCCTTGACCAGCTTCAAAAGGATAGCGGCCCGGATATCCCCACCATTTGAAATAAGGGCAAATTGGTGTTGCTTATCCGATTAATCCCGCATAAACTCCGTTTTCCGAACCGTATAGGCATATAGGAGGAATCAACCATGCGTCTTTTCAAGTATCTTGTCCTGGTTTTGTTATTGCTGGCGCTTGCCACCGGTATTTGCCCGGCAGGGGATTGGGCTTCGAAGATCAAGCTGGATGTCAAAGAGTTTAAGCTCAAAAATGGCATGCAGTTCCTGATAGTCGAACGTCCGACAATGCCGCAGGTTGCCTGCCGGGTGGCGATACGTGCGGGCTCAGCCCTCGAAGAGGCCGGGAAAACCGGCATTGCCCATATGCTTGAGCACATGATGTTCAAGGGTACAAAAAATTTCGGCACCCTTGATGTCAAAAAAGACCAACAACTCCAAGAGCAGATCGAGGCTGCTTACCAGGTAGTCCTGGCAGAGGAGCGCAAGCGCGATCCCGACCAGGCGCTCATTAAGGCCAAGCTCGCAGAGATGGACACATGGCGACTTGAGGTGCAAAAGCTCTATGTTCCCCACGCTTTGTCATCACAACTTGGAAAAAACGGTGCCGTGGGCGTCAATGCCTTTACCAGTAAGGATCAAACCCAGTATACTGCGTCAGTGCCGTCAGATATGCTGGAGCAATGGTTTTCCATTATGAGTGAACAGTTGTTCGAACCCTCCTGGCGCGAGTTTTACGTGGAAAAGGAGGTGGTCCAGCGCGAGTGGGCCTACCGGTACGTCAACAATCCAAGCGGCGCTGCCTGGCTGGATCTAAACGCCGCGGCCTACAGCGCACACCCTTACGGCAATCCAGTCATCGGCTGGAAATCTGACATGGAAAATTACAACACCAGCGATGCCAAAGAATTCCATGACAGATACTACAACTCCGCGAATGCGGTCTGTGTGCTGGTGGGTGACGTGACGGTTGCAGAGGCAAAAAGGTTGGCTGAATTTTATTTTGGCAGGTATCCTGCGGGCAAGCACGCGCCTGAGGAAATAACAAAAGAACCCTTGCAGCAAGGACCACGTAAGAGCATTCGGTTTCTGAAAGGCGCCCGCACACCCCATGTCAGAATTGGTTTCCATGCCGCGCGTATGGGAACAAAGGATTTCTACGCACTCGACGCCCTGACCATGATCTTGAGCCACGGCCGTGGCGCTCGCATGGTCCAGAACATCGTCAACAAGGGCTTGGCTGTTCAGGCGTGGGGGCACAATCCTGACAACCGCTATACCGGCATGGTGATCCTGGGTGGCTCGCCAAACGAACCGGGTGTAACTAAGAAAGAAGACCTTACCCAAGAAGAACAACGCCAGGCATATCTTAATGCGTGCGAGGACCTGGAACAAACGATCCTTAATGAAGTTGATAAGCTAAAAATCGAATTGGTCTCCGAGCGTGAGCTCGAACGGATCAAAAAGCTCAACCAGCGCGAATTCCTGGACAGAATGCGGAGCAATGAGGAGTTGGCCGGCACCCTGGCTACCCTGGAAATCCAGGTTGGGTGGCCTTACCTGAAGACCTACCTGGAAAAAATCGCCGAAGTCACGCCGGAAGAAATCATGCGAGTGGCAAAAGAGTACTTCCGGCCGGATAATCAGACGAGTATCTATGTCATCCCTGGTGGCAAATCCGATCACCCGCCAGAGCATTACGCAGAGGTCCGGTCGGTAAGCGGGGCTGCCGCCACAAAAATGGCCAGGCCAGACGCGTTTGCCAACAATTCAATCTATCCCACGCCAGAAGGCTGGAAACACCCGCTCTCGTTTGAGCGCAAGCCCCAAAAAATAGAATACCCAAAGGCGAAGACTGCTGAGGTCGAAGGCGCAACCGTGTTCTATTTGCCAGACTTTGAACTGCCCCTGATCGATTTGACGATCCTTGTCAAGGCCGGAGCTGTTGATGTGGATGACGCCAAGATCGGCTTAACCCATATACTAAACGCATGCCTTATCCGCGGCGGGACCGAAAACTTCTCGCCCCGCGAGTTGGCCATGGTCCTGGATGAAAACGCCATCCGGTTGTCCGTTTCGGTTTACGAAGAGGACGCCTGTATCAGACTCTCGGTGATGAAAGATGACTGGAAAAAGGGGCTCGCCCTGCTTGCAGAAATCCTAACGCAGCCGAGGTTTGATCCCGAAATACTCGAAGTGGCCAAGAAAGAGTATTTGATCGCCCTTGAACGGCAGGGTGGCAATGCGCAGGCAGTCAGCAGACGTGAAGGGATGATTTGGCATTTCAAAGGACACCCATACGGCCGTGACCCGCTACAGGGCCTGGAAACAATCCCAACGATTACCAGAAAAGACCTTAAACGGTTCGTGCAGCAGTATTTCGTGCCGTCAAATATGGTGGTGGCAGTTTCTGGCGACATTCAAATGCCCGAGGTCTTGAAAGGGCTGAGGGAGCTGTTCCAGGGCCTGCCCAAAAGCAGGCAGCCCGAACGTAAACTTGATGAACCTGTAGAAACACCGCCTGTCTTGGCCCTTATCCACAAGCCGGGCCAGGTTCAGTCCCAGGTCGGATTGTATCTGAGCAGCGTCAAGCGTACCGATCCGGTATATTGGAAGTTAAGCCTCCTTATGAATATTTTAGGCGGCAGCGATTCCCTTATGTCCACCCGCTTGCGGCACGACCTGGGACTTACCTATGCGGCAGGGTTCTACCAGGCCTACAAGTGGAAGGCGGGCATGCTGATCGGATACATCGGCTGTAAAGGGGACAACACCAGCCAGGCGATAGGGGAAACGGCAAAGATCATAACAGGGCTGCGAAACAATATTCCAAAAAAGGAACTCGAGCAGAAACGGTTGGATGCGCTTAACAGTTTTGTCTTCAATGTAGACACACCTGCCGCACTAGCAGAGGCCTATGCCCGTTATCACATGCGAAACGAGCCCCTGGACACCCTCGATAGAATCCAGGACGCCTATATCAGCGCATCCGGAGAGGAACTTGAGGCCATGGCCAGGGCATTCCTTGACCCGAAAAAGCTCCAGGTCTTTGTTGTAGGGGACAAGGCGACAAAGGTGAACAGGCAAGAATCGCCCGACGTTACCATGGAGCAAGACCTCAAAGCCATGGCCGATGAACTTGGACTCCCGTTTGAGGAAATTGAATTGCGCTGAGTCAGCAAAGCATGAGGCGTGATATGTGCGGCCGCGATTTACCCCAGAAGTTCGCAGGTTGACCGCAGGGCTTCCCGGCAGGTGAATCAAGGCCCTTTCAGGCGTTTTCCAAATGAGAAAATACAACATATTGATTCTTTTTACCATAAAGCTACAATATATGGTTGACATGTCTAGTTCAATGTGCTAAAGTTTCCATATTCAGGCAGAATATCAAAGCATAGAGCTTGGCCAAAACACAAACAACGAAAAGGAGAAAGCCATGAGAATGCGTGAATCTGCCAGGCACGACGTCAGTGGACAAAGACAAAAACACAAGTCGAACGGCAGGCGTTGTCAGTATAAAATCTCGGAAGACAAGGTATGCGGAGTGCCTGTAAAGCCGGGCAACTATTTCTACTGCGAAAAGCACTGGAAGTCTGTTTCTTCCCGTTACGATACGACTTTCATGTAGCACCAATACGCAGAGAACCTGATTGACGGAGCACAATCCAAGAACTGCGCATGAGAAGTGCTTGCTATAGACTTTCACATATTAAATTTCACAGCGTTATCGGTCGTCGGCGTATTACAATACAGCCTCCTCCCTCTGGCCTTGTGAAATTTAATATGTGAAAGTCTATATTCTTGGGTGAGTATCGCGGTAC
>JAUVJO010000137.1 GCA_030592345.1 Deltaproteobacteria bacterium | reverse complement strand
GTCTTTTTCAAAGACCTGAACATTGCAGGAAGGATACTTAGATAATCCAACGGCTGTACCCATCGAGCCGGGTTGACTTGACAATTTATTGCAATGGGGGTTGGGTTCTTGATATAATGCGGAAAACCATGGAGTTCCCCTCGTAAGCTTTGTAAGGGGACATTTCAAAGAACTGGGAGGAAAAAAATCATGGATGCGTCTTTTGACCCTGTAAATACCAATTTGTCTTATGAGCAGGCCAGTGCCCTGTTTGACGAGCATGTGAAAGATGCGGCACTACGCATGCATTGCAGAGCGTCGGAAAAAATCATGCGTGGGCTCGCCAGGCACTTCGGCCAGGATGAGGAACAATGGGGAATCCTTGGGCTGATCCATGACATTGATTTTGACAAAACAAAGGACAATCCGGTCGATCACTGCGTATTGGCCAGAAGCATGTTGGGGGATGCGGGTGTGTCCAATGAGGCTATCGATATCATCTGCTCGCATGCCTGGGGAACAGAATGTGGAGGAGGAACCGTACAAGAGAAAAAGCGAACCAGGGGTATCGAGCATGCCCTGGTGGCTGCAGAGACAGTCACCGGCCTCATATATGCAGCAGCCCTGATGAATCCCGAGAAAAAGCTTTCAAATGTGAAGGTTAAATCACTCAAGAAAAAATACAAAAGTAAGGCATTTGCCCGAAATTGCAATCGGGCCTTTATTGCAGAAATTGAAAACACGGGTCTCCAAATGGCAGAGTTTTTTGACATCGCCATCAAGGCAATGCAAGAAATAAGTGATGAATTGGGTCTATAGTTCCCCTGGTTTAAATGAGTCCCGCTTCCAGCGGGACTCGAAGTGCCAAAAAGGAGCTGCACGCCATGAAAAGCTATCGAAAAGAACTGTGGTTTGAGGTGCCCACCCGCCGCGCCTTTATCAATATCACCCCG
Organism: Deltaproteobacteria bacterium; assembly: GCA_030592345.1. Classification (GTDB taxonomy): domain Bacteria; phylum Desulfobacterota; class Desulfobacteria; order Desulfobacterales. Next base: position 7,115 of record JAUVJO010000137.1, on the reverse strand, counting down.
CAGGTGGAGCAATGTCTTAGAAAAAGCGCGATCACAGAAGGGCTTGTGCTGGTGAATGCCATGCACATAACGGCTTCTGTCTTTATCAACGACGATGAATCCGGACTTCATCACGACTATGATGAATGGCTGGAAAGGCTCGCGCCCCATGAACCGGTCTCCCGGTATCGTCACAATGTTGGCGAGGATAATGCAGACGCTCATATGAAGCGCCAAATTATGGGCCGCGAGGTGGTCGTTGCTGTCACAGAAGGGAGACTTGATTTCGGCACCTGGGAGCAAATTTTTTATGGTGAGTTTGATGGTCGCAGGAAAAAGCGGGTTCTGGTCAAAATCATTGGTGAATAGAGAAGGTAACCTTTTAAAATTCTTGACCAACCGATATTTTCTTGATACTCGTCGTTGGGGGGAAAAAGAAAATATGAGGCTTGCTTTCCTAAAGTCGATCGCAACGATTATCTTGTGCTTATCATTGGCTGTTGGATGCACGACAGCTCATAAATTGAATAATCTCAGCCTGGGGTTGACAGCATCGGAGGTCGTTTCTCTCGTTGGCGAGCCGGGAATCGCTCGCGAGCCCATTGCCAACAAATACGGCCAGGTTCTCGAACTCTGGCATTATGAGCCATACAACAATGATGTGGATGCATATGAACCGTATTTTCTCTATTTCTATGAAGGAAAACTGGTTCAATGGGGAAAAGCAGTTTATGTGCCGCGTGAGAGAATCTACGAAACGAAATTTTGATGACATTCCAGAACACATTATATATAATTTAACATCAGGTTCTGCCAACCCCAACAATCGGGAACACTATGAACCGAATACCACGACCCTTTTTCTCAAAACGAGAGCGGGGTCTTGTGTTTTTTCAAAAAAAGCGAATCTTTCCCGTAGGAATGAAGCGGGTCTTTGGTAAGGAGACTATATGAATTTTGTAAAATTGGCAAAAGATTTGGGCCTGGAAGAGGAAGAATACCTGGAACTCATTGAGCTCTTCTTAGAGTCTGGAACGTCTGATTTGAATCAACTTCAGGCCGCTATTGAGGAAGGGGATGCTGAGAAGGCTGCGAGAGCCGCGCATTCGCTAAAAGGCGCTTCAGGTAATCTCGGACTGATGGAGCTTCATGAACTAGCCAAAACAATTGAAGCGGGCGTCCGTAATAATCGCCTGAAAGCAATGGCTGAACCCGTACAAGTATTGGAGAAAAAACTGGGCGTAATCGCAGAGCTTGCCCGTGGGTGATAAGGCTGTCACAGGTCTCCTGTAAAGCCGCAGGCTTTACTGCTTTTTCACCTAAAGATTTTCAACGTCTCGGAAATACCATAACATGTTGAAGTTACAGGTAATTTAATGGCATCCTGTTTTGTGCCACCCATATGGAATAGTGGAATGTTGGAATATTTCACCATTCCATTATTCCAATTGGGGCGAAGCCCCTAAGTTCAACTTTGATCCCAGACTAAATATTATCCTCAATCTTCGCTCTTCCTCGATTCCCATCATAGTATGGGGAATATCCAGAGGGACAGGTCTGCCTGTAGCAATTCTTTTTGGAATTCCACCTGGGTTGTAGGGCAGGAGTTCGCATGTAGAACACCCTGTACTTTTTAAGAAATGAGCTATCTGAGTAAGGTTGTCAGAAGTTGCCGTAATTTTGGGCACAAGGGGGACTCTGGGGATGATTTCGACGTTTGACTTTTTGACAAGGTCGGTGAAATTGTACAGTATCTGTCCATTGCTTTTGCCGGTGTACTGTCTATGTTTACGAGGATCAAACAGTTTAATGTCATACAAGATGAGGTCAATATAAGGCAGGAGCTTTGTTTTGAACTCGGCCAGGCCAAATTCACCGGACGTCTCGATCGCAACGTGTATGCCATTCTTTTTCAGTTCCTTTGCTACTTCGCCGACATAGTCCACGTACAGGGTCGGTTCGCCTCCGGAGAAAGTCACTCCGCCGTTAGAAGTCTCATAAAAGGCCTAATCACTGAGCAGTTTTTCAATCAGGTTATCGACCGAATAGTATCTGCCGACTCTCTTAAGCGCAGTTGTCGGGCACTCTTCAACACATTTATTGCAGGCCGTACACCTGTCCCGGTAAATTCTGCCGGCATATTCGAGAACTATTGCACCTTCCGGACAGACCTTTTCACAGTCTCCGCATGCGATACACAGATCCGAATAAAAGGCTATCTCGGGGCCACTTTTCATGGACTCTGGATTATGGCACCAGACACATGAGAGAGGGCAGCCTTTTAGAAATACAGTGGTCCTTATGCCGGGACCGTCGTTAAGGGCGAAGTGGTGCAGGTCGAATATTAGGGGCCGGTTGTCCGTCATTCTCATGCCTTGCCGGTCACCATCAACTGAAGGTGTTTGGCCATATAGGCGAATTTGAACATGTAGTTGAAATTGCCGTCAACTACGACGTCTTGTCTCAGGATTGAACCAAGGATATCGGGTTTTGGCGAAAAGATAAATTCCCTGAGGGCCTTGGCGTTTCTGAAACCAACCGTCATATCTGTATTTCCTGTCTCCTTTTCTTTTACGTTCAGCTTGCCGTTTTTAAAGATAGCCGCGACAGTGATGTTGCCGTCCCTGCTTTTGAAAAGGTATCTGCCCTCAAAACCTTCTATGTTTTTTCTGAAATCCTTGTTGAAGACATAAGATATCCGCATTGCATTCAGCAGCAATTCCAGGAACTCCTCCGTGACTTCAGAGTCAAATGACTCAAAGATCTCTTTCAGCATCACAACCTCCTTGTGTCGGTTTGCTCGTTAGCCTAAACTACCGGACCCACGGTTACGTTCATTCAAAGGCCAGCATGGTTTTATATTCTTCGGGAAAGGGGACCGCCTCGCCAGTCTTTATGTCGTATGCGGTCCTCGTGATGATCTCATCCTTCATGGCCTCGTTCAGGTCCTTGAAGTAGGCCGAGTAGCCGGAGACCCTTACCAGGAGTTCAGGATAATCCTCGGGGTTCTCCTTTGCTTTGATTAGGTCATCGTATGACATGATGTTGAACTGCACGTGGAGACCACCAATGACAAAATATGCTTGAACGGCTTGCCCAAGAGTTTCAATGTCTTCCTCAGTCGGCACCGACGGATACTTGAGATTAAGAGCCTCACCACTTGCTATGCATATGCTCTCAAGACCACCAATCATCTTGAGGGATGTGGTGAGATCACCGGCTGCCTGAGATACAGGAGTAATACCGCTTGCGAATACCTGCCGGGCCTTTCTGCCGTTTGGAAGCGCTCCTGACAGTTTCCCCTGTCCGGCATGATTCGTCATGGTCCAGTAGCCGGGTCTGTATTTCCCGCCCCGGTAGTTCACGTGACGCTGGTAAAAATCATAGATAAAGCGGATAAGCTTTTGGGAGTTCTCTTTGGCAATAGGCTCGTCCCTACCGTATTTGGGCGTCTTGTTGACAAGGTAGGCATGGAGTTTTTCGTAGCCTTCGAAATTCGCCTCAAGCGCTTTTTTGATCTCTGCGAAGGAGTATTTTTTGTCGATAAACACTGCCTGTTTGATGGCGTTCAGGGAGTCAACCGTATCTGCAAATCCAATATGCGTGGCTCCTGATGAGTTGTAGATGGCGCCTCCGAATATGAGGTCATTGCCTTCTTCCATTGGACCTTCAAAGAATGCGGAAAGAAGCGGTGACGGCAGAATTTCCTGGTAAACACGGCCGAAGTATTCATTGAGTTCAATCGCCTTTCCAGCCAACCAAACGAAGTGGCTCTTGAATGCCCCCCAGAACTGCTCGAAGCTGTCAAAATGGGACGGGTCGCCAGTTACCGGGCCTATCTGCTCGTCTCCGGTAACAGGCCTTTTCCCGTTATTCAAGGCAAGCTCCAGCACGGATACAAGGTTCAGCATGATAGCGCTTGAGGCATCGTAGCTTCTGCCTGGAACACCTAGTTCCACGCATCCTATGACTGCATAGTCTCTTGCATGTTTGAGATCGGTCCCCTGGTTCCTTAGAACCTCGACATTGACAACATCATTCAGGAACGCAGGCACTGCCTTTGTGTTTACAATGACCCCGGCGACCCTATTGCGGTATTCCTTTGAGTTCTTCTCGTAGTGATAGCGGGCATTCAGACTCGGGTCCCTTGTCTTTAAAAGTTCCGTTACCCTGAGCATGATGTAGGTAAGATCGTTAACAGCGTCTTCCCCGTTTTCGTCAACGCCACCTACAGTTACGGCCGGAACCGTGCCGGCACCTCCCCAAAGCTCTTCAGCGGTCTCTGGAACAAGATTGGTGTTATCGTTGAGTTTGAGCCAGAGGCAACCAACCAGCTCCATGGCCTCCTTTACGGTCAAGGCCCCTTTGTCAATGTCTTCCTTGTAGTACTTGTAAAGGACCTGATCCAGCCTGCCAGGGCTCATCGCCATGTTGATATTCTCGGCATGTATGGCCACCTGCACTATCCAGATGGAGTTGACGGCCTCCCTGAAAGTCCTTGCCTGCTTTGCCGGAACCTGGCTGCACACCTCTGCCATCTTAAGGAAGTTTTCTTTCCTGGTCGGGTCTTGCTCCTTCTCAGCAAGCCTGGCAGCCTCCTTGCTCAGGTTCTGAGCATATGCGATGACCCCTTCCATGGCTTTTTGTATGGCCTGATAGAACTCGACCTTCCGCCTCTTTTCATCATCCAGGCTTGCCTCGTTTTTTAGAGCTGCCTCCCTTGAAGCCGCGTCCTCAATGATGTATTCGACCCCCTTCTCGAGGGCTACCCTGTAACAAGGCACAGTATGGGAGATACATCCTGCCTTGGTGGCAAGAAAAAAAACAATACGTTCAAATATCCTCATGCATTTTGGATTGCCGTGTTTTTTCCTCGTGTACTCCAGGACGTTTCGTTTCATCCAGTACGGATAGATGTCAAAATTTAGCTCCTCGGCCTCCTCCTTGGTGAGTATCAGGGGATTCTTTTTTCTTGTACTTATGGTATCGAGCTCAGGCCAGATCGCTAACCCCGTGGCGAACTCCGGATATACCGGGGCACCAAAAGTCTTGGATGTGGTGGTGCCGGCCAGGAGATTGTCGTCGAAGAAGAGTGGGGCCTTCTCGGAAAGAAAGTAGTTTACGGCATTGGCGTATCTGAGTTCTGCAGGCTCTTCCTCGGGGGCCTTCTCCAGGTACTTCGTAAAATACCTGGCTCGTTCGATACAGACCTCAGGTTTCTTTTCCAAAAGCCCAGCCCTTAATTGTTTGAGAAGGGGCAGATTCACAAAGTTATATTCGTTTAGCCTGATGTCCTTTAACGTCACGGCACCCATGTTTTACCTCCCTTTGAAGCCATAAAACCGTTGCGCAATTTCATGTTCAGAGTTCCTTTATTAGATCTAACACATATGCAAACTGGATTTTGGCAGCCTGATGAAACTTGTGCCAGTGCGTGTCAACAAAATCAGGTCTCATAACAATTTCAGCGCCATCTTTATCCAGCGCGCTGTCTATCCATTCGTGCTCCAAATACTTTGGAACAGGACCAAAATTGTTATCAATGAGAAAATCATTAATTTCGGCACTTCTTTTGTCATAATTCAATGCATCAATAATCCGTTTGTAGCTTTTCTTCACATCAGTCCATTTAGGTCCGCTTCCGGAATTATTCCTGAGGGCCTTGTAAATCTCCCCTGTAGCCTCAATAGCCCTTACTTGATTATTGATTTTCTCTCCCATCCGGTGATCGGTCCACGTATCAGACATGACGTCCGGTGCATGCCCAGCCTCTGCGTGGCCTATATTGGGTGCTAGAGACTTAAAGACATTATACCACGGATACACTGAATTCCAGTCTTCATGAAGTCCAGTAAAATTCTGATGGGACCATGTATCTGCAAAGGTATGAAGCGCGATTCCTATCCTGTATGGATTGGCACTCTTAAGTGCGACTCGGAGCAATGCCTTTGCATTTTCAGAATTGGGCGTTGTGCTCAATTTATTCCTTTTCCCGTTTATCTCGACATTGTTATCCCCGGGGAGAAAATGAAACGGTACGTAAACATACTTTTGCACATACAAATCCAGCGATTTTGGGGAAAGGGATTGAGTCATGATCGGATAGTAGTATCCTCCATTTGCCCTGATTTTTTGGGGAAAAATTGCCTTTTGCCCGTCAATGGAAAATATCCCCTCATTGTTATCGTCTACGAACTGAGAAGCGTAAGCAATAATGTCTGCTTTTTCGTATCCCGTCATTTTTGCCATTGAATAAACAAGATTATAATGAAAATCCTTTTCCATGATTTACCTCCTTTGTTAAAATGTTTATAATATAGCTTTCATGCTTGCCGAGAGCAACTATAGACTTTCACATATTAAATTTCACAGCGTTATCGGTCGTCGGCGTATTACAATACAGCCTCCTTCATGCACAGGATACGTTCAATACGCCTCATGTTACTCCCCATAGTTTGATGTTATCATTGGTTTTGAAAAAACAGCCTTTCCCTTTCCTCTTTCCAGTCATCATCCATGAGCAAGAAATATCCAAAATTCTCATACTTGTATTCATGTGGCTTTCGCTCTGGGTCGAAGTCTTCCAAGCCTTGTCTTGCGAAGCCAAATTACAGGCGCACAGAAATATTAGCCCCACAAATACTGTAGAAAAGCCAAGCCTTCGTATCTTCATCATGCTAAATCCTCCTTATTTGAAAAAAACATGGGCTCCGACCTTTTTTTATGAGCTTCAGATTGTAGTTCTCTTGCCCTTTATGAACGTAACATATCAGACGACCATAGTTGCCGCGATGTTTTTTCAAAGAAATCTCTTCTGGATTGTTTGTGTCAAACTCGATATCAACGCTTACGAAGTCACGAGATGATGTTTTAAAAAACTTCTTGGCCATTTCTGAGGCCTTCAGTCCTGCCTGTGTCACAGGTTTTGAGCCACCAGGCCAGCTTTCTTCAGTATCGACTGCAATAATTCTCATGGTTTCCTCTTTCCCGTCGAGGAGTATACTTCGGAAGGTTGCAAATTGCGTTTTTTTCGGTGAGCAATGAGCATCAAGAGCAAGGCGCGAAGGCGCGGAATAGCAGGCTATTGCAAGCCTGAGCAACACAGCTATTGGTGTTCATGGCCAGCGAAAAATCGT
>JAUVJO010000300.1 GCA_030592345.1 Deltaproteobacteria bacterium | reverse complement strand
GGCAGGCCGAAAGCTGGCTATCAACTGGCCAAGACCGGCTCGGGAAATAGAGGTATTCTCTCCAAGAGTCAGTATCTTGACAGTGAACCCCTTGGATTTAAGAAAGGCTGCTATGTAGCCCAGCGAGATTGGCGTCGCTACTGGAACAAAAGGATTTATTTCAATTAGCAAAACGTTCATGGTACCCAGCCTTATAAAGAAGGCAATGGCAAAACGTCAAGGAAAAACACAGACCCCGATGACCTTTGGGGTTCGTTAAGTAGCGTGATTTCGGTGTTGCCTTTGAACAAAATAGTGTTATAGACTTTCACATATTAAATTTCACAAGGCCAGAGGGAGGAGGCTGTATTGTAATACGCCGACGACCGATAACGCTGTGAAATTTAATATGTGAAAGTCTATATATAAAGCACCGGGAATTGCCGCAGTATCGCAGCCCCGGAAGCGGCAAACTGGTGAACGGTTACATGAAATGCTAGAACACTTTTTTAATCCGTCCTCTGTCGCCGTGGTCGGGGCTTCACAGAGTCCTGGAAAGATCGGTTACGATATCTTGAACAACATCCTGCAGTATGGTTACGCAGGCGCTGTCTATCCCATAAACCCAAACGCCCAAGAGATTTTGGGGCGCAGGGCATACCCGGACCTGACCTCAGTCCCTGCTGACATCGATCTTGCCATTATTGCTCTGCCTGCGCCCGCGGTTTTGAATGTGGTAGAGCAGTGCGGCAAGAAAAAAGTTGATTCGGTTGTTATTATTGCGGCTGGTTTCAAGGAAATCGGGCCTGAGGGCGCTCGCCTGGAAGAGGCGCTGGCTACGCGGGCCAGAAAATTAGGGATCCGTATGATAGGCCCTAATTGTCTGGGGCTTATCGACACGGCAAGCTCGCTTAATGCATCTTTTGCAGCGGGTATGCCTCCAAACGGTCATATCGGTTTTTTCTCGCAATCCGGTGCCCTGTGTGTGGCTATACTGGACTGGGCCCTTGGGGAAAATATCGGTTTTTCAAAGTTTGTTAGCCTGGGCAACAAGACGGACATCTCAGAAACAGAGATCATGCTTTCCATGGGCAAGGACGAAAATACACGGGTAATACTCGGGTATTTGGAAAGCGTTGAGGACGGCCCCCGTTTCATGAAAGCGGCTCGTCAGATCTCAAAGAATAAGCCGATTATTATCGTTAAATCCGGAACTACCACCGCAGGAGCCAAGGCTGCTTCTTCTCATACGGGCGCTTTGGCAGGGTCGAATCATGCCTATGACGCGGCCTTCAAGCAATCCGGCATTATACATGCCGAATCGATGCATTCCCTTTTTGGATACGCCATGGCCTTTGCCAATCAACCGCTGCCAAAAGGCCCGAGGCTTGCCATCATTACCAATTCCGGAGGGCCGGGGATCCTTGCAGCAGACGCCTGTGACAAGAGCTCGCTTCACCTGAGCCCGATCCGAAAGGAAACAGCAGATCGCCTCCGAGAGTTTCTTCCGCCCGCGGCCTCGGTTTACAATCCCGTTGACATCATCGGCGATGCCTCCCACGAAAGATATGAGAAAACCCTGGAAGTTATCCTAAAGGACGACTCGATTCGCGGTGTCGTCATACTGCTGACCCCAACAGCAGCCGTAGACCCGGAAGCCGTGGCCCAGCGTATCGTGAACCTGGCCAAGGATGCAGACAAACCGATCCTGACGTCGTTCATGGGGGAAAAGAAGGTGAGGAGCGCGCGTAAGATCTTCCAGGATCATGCCATCCCCTCTTATGACTATCCTGAAGACGCGATAAGCGCCTTGGATGCCATGCTTTCCTATCGCAAGTGGCAAGAGGGGCCTGAAAGACAGTACCGGCACTTTGAAGCAGACCGCCTCAAGGTGCGTAAGATTTTTGCCTCGGTAATCAAGCAGCACCGGCACGATCTTATTGAAAGTGAGGCGCGAGAGATCCTCAATGCCTACGGATTCAGGCTCCCTGAGAGTCACATGGCCAGAACCACCAAGGAGGCTGTTATAATAGCTTCCGAGATCGGGTATCCGGTCGTCATGAAGATAGCTTCGCCTGATGTGCTTCACAAGAGCGATATGGGAGGCGTTCGTGTCGGACTTGGAAACGCGGCCATGGTAGAAGATGCCTTCTTTGAGATAACCTCGAGCATTCAACTACGGCAACCCTCGGCCCGAATCCTGGGGGTGATGGTCCAGGAAATGATTCGGGAAGGCAAGGAGGTCATCCTGGGGATTACCCGGGACATCCAGTTTGGTCCCATGATCATGTTCGGCCTCGGGGGGATCTATGTGGAAGTCTTAAAAGACGTGGCCTTTCGAATCGCCCCGTTGAGTGAGGAGGAAGCCGATGCCATGATTCGCGATATCCGGGCGTTCCCGCTACTTCGAGGCGTGAGGGGTGAGGCCCCTGTCGATATCAAGGGGATCCAGGATGCATTGCTGAGGCTGTCCCAGTTGGCCATTGACTTTCCGGAAATTGTTGAAGGAGATATTAATCCGCTTTTGGTGTGCCCCGAGGGCCAGGCAACAGTGGCAGTCGATGCCAGGATTACCATACAAGAGTGAGGGAGATATCTGATTGCGGATTTTGGGTAATCGTTCACGAGTTCAATGGTTCAGGGGTTCAGGGTTCAGCGAAACTCTGAACGGTGAACCCTGAACCTGTGAACGCCTACGATTTTGGATTGCGGATTGGAAGTGTTCAACTTTAGGCACTTTAGCTCACTTTAGCTTACTTTAGTTCACTTTAGTTCACTTTAGACACTTCCAAAATAAGGGGGCAAAAAAATGGTTTCTCTATATATAGGATCGACAAAAGGATATTCAGGGAAAAACCTCACGGTCATGGGGCTCGGCCAGCGACTCCGTAAAGATGGGGTCAAGTTCGGTTATTTCAAACCCTTGGGCCGGCTGCCTATCAAAATGGATGGAGTGCTGACCGACAAGGACGCCTGGTTCATCCACAGGGTGCTCATGTTGAAAGACCCTGTGGAGACGCTTTGCCCGGTGGTCTTGACTCACGACCTAATGGTGGAAAGCTGCCGTGGAGAATGCCAGGGGCTGGAGGAGAGAATCCTTAAAGCCTTTGAAGTAGTATCAAAAGGAAAAGATGTGGTCTTCATCGGAGGTGCAGGTAAACTCGAGTCTGGAAAATCCCTTAACATATCAGGATATGAACTTATCGAAAAACTTGAATCCAAAGTCCTTCTCGTCGATCACTATGAGAGGGAGTTCTATCTGGATGCGACCCTGGACGCCAGAGATCGCCTTGGGGAACGGCTCTTAGGAGTTATCGTCAACAGGGTTGATGCAGGCTATGTTGACGAACTCCACGACTTGATTGTCCCTTTCCTCAAGGGAAAAAACCTGCCGATCTTTGGCATCCTTCCCTATGATACTGTGCTCGGCTCGGTAATGATAGGAGATATTGTAGAGGCCCTTGGTGGCGACGTGCTCTGCTGTCACAACAAACTGGATGGCTTGATAGAGCACTTCTTGATCGGCGGAATGCAGGTTGACCGTGCACTTGAATATATCAGAAAAGCCAGAAATAATGCCGTGATTGTGGGTGGCGATCGGGCCGATATCCAGTTAGCAGCCGTAGAGGCGATGACACAGTGTCTCGTTCTCACCGGAAGTCTTTACCCAAACGAAATCGTGGTCTCAAGAGCCGAAGTAAAGGGCATACCGATTGTTGTAGTCCGAGACGACACATACTCTGTAGCAAAAAAGGTTGAGGAACTCTCTCGCAAGCTTCGCCTCAGAGAAAACGAAAAGATCTATTGCGGCATTCGCCTGGTCGAAGAGAAGGTCGATTTTGAGAGGTTGTACGAAGCCCTGGGTATCAACGCCTAAACAAAAGCTCAACTAGTGTCTGAACGAAAAGCCTCCGAAGCCAGGTATGGTAAGGTATTCAGAGCTATTATCGTAAACGAAGATTTTAGCTCTCAGCCATCAGCCATCAGCTCTCAGCTATCAGCCATCAGCCATCAGCTTGAAACTTTAGCTAAAATCGTAACTGACTGCTGACTGCTGACCGCTGACCGCTGACTGCCAAATTTTCGTATGCAAAAACAACAATGCAGACCAGTTCATTACTGTGTTTGAAAGCTTTTCGTTCAGGCACTATACCTCGGAAGGTTGCAAATTGCGTTTTTTTCGGTGAGCAATGAGCATCAAGAGCAAGGCGCGAAGGCGCGGAATAGCGGGCTATTGCAAGCCTGAGCAACGCAGCTATTGGTGTTCATGGCCAGCGAAAAATCGTTATTTGTGGCCTTTCGAGGTATAACTAAACTCGGAGAGATTACATTGAAATTTGTTGTTATCGGTGCAGGCGAGGTTGGCTTCCACATTGCCCGCCGCCTTGCCCTTGAGAACCAGGATGTGGTGGTCGTTGACAACAATGCGGAGGCGTTGCGCCG
>JAUVJO010000347.1 GCA_030592345.1 Deltaproteobacteria bacterium | reverse complement strand
GATCATCATCAGAACAACCGTGATAAAACCAAAAATTGCCGCCTTGACATTTAACTTTGAAGTATTGCTCAAAGAAAATCGTACCCTCCTTGCCCGGGGAGAGACCACACAGGTCCTTTTAACGACCAAAAGGAAAATGATTTACCGGCTGAGCGGGGAACTTGAAAAAAGAATAAACAGCCTGGTGAATTTCTGCCACAAAAAATAAAATTCTATAGAAACACGCATGAAAATCTGTGCTGTTATCCCGGCCTATAATAGTGAGGCCACAATTTCCGAAATTGTTGAGAAAACGCGACGTCAGATTGACCACGTTGCAATTGTGGATGACGGCTCCACAGATGAAACAGCACGCCTGGCAGAAAATGCAGGGGCACATGTCATAAGGATTTCATCAAACAGAGGCAAAGGCAATGCTCTCCGTATGGCCTTTCGGTATGCCCTTGCTAACGGGTATGACGCCGTCATAACGCTTGATGCTGATCTACAGCACGATCCGGCTGAGATACCCAGGTTTGTCAGGCGTTATGCGAGTAACAAAGTGAAAATTATTGTCGGCAACAGGTTGCAGCGCAAGAGAAAAGTCCCCCGTATTCGGTATGGTCCCAACAGGGTGGGAACATTTCTTTTCTCATGGTTAATTGGCCAGCCGGTTGAGGATTCACAATGTGGCTTCAGGCTCTACGACCGTGAGATCATGGAAAACATCCATATCCTTAACGACGGTTTTGAGGCAGAGTCCGACGTCTTGCTCAGAGCAGGAAAACGGGGTTACAGGATAGGTTATGTGCCTGTTAAAACGATATATTTTTCAGACCGCCAACACCAATCATACTACCGCCCCATAAAGGATACATTTCGTATCAGCATCATATTCCTTATGAATCTGTTCTGGAGAAACCGATGACTGCCGATGCTTCTACACGTGTAGCCGTAACAGGCCTCGGCATTATCAGTGCTATTGGTGAATCCATAACTGAATTCAAAGAGGGGCTCTTTAACGGAAGATGCGGAATCAGACCCATATCACTTTTTGACACCAAAGGCTTTATGACTCAATCGGCTGCCCAGGTTAAGAATAAGAATTTGAAGGCCCTTTTTGGGAGCCTGGACATTAGAAGGCTTTCCCGGTGTGATCTGTTGGGCCTCGTTGCCGTCAGGGAGGCCCTGTCAGACTCTTGCCTGGATTTTGACAACTGTGACAGGAACGACATTGGTGTTGTTTTGGGAGGTGGTGCCGGTGGGATGCTCTCCTGGGAGAAATTCCGGCGAGCCTTATGGCAAAAAAAGGCCAAGCCAAGACCTTCCCTGCTTCTTTCCTCCGCGTCCTGCACCCTGACCGATCTCATAGCCAGCCGCTACCGGTTCACCGGGTCCCGGGCAACTATCGTGACGGCTTGCTCTTCCAGTGCAACTTCAATAGGTTTCGCCTCTGATCTCATCCGCTCAGGCACCCATGAAATCGTTATCACCGGAGGGAGTGAATCCCTTTCAGAAGTGACTTTTGCAGGATTCAATGCCTTACGGGTTGTGGATCCTGAATATTGCCGTCCTTTCGACAAAAACCGGAGGGGGCTCTCTTTGGGCGAGGGGGCTGCCATTCTCGTTCTGGAAAATTATGAAAAGGCGAAAAAAAAGGGGGCAACTATTTACGCTGAGGTACTCGGCTATGCCACCAATTCGGACGCTTTCCATATGACCTCACCGGACCCTGAAGCCATGGGCATGAGCCGCGTAATGGTCAAGGCATTGGAAAGAGCCAGTGTGGCTGCAAATCAGGTGGACTATATCAATGCGCATGGCACTGCCACCAGGGCAAACGACCACTTGGAAACAAAGGCCATAAAGAAAGTCTTTGGCGAGAAGGATGCAGGAGATCTGGCCATTAGCTCGACAAAATCCATGGTCGGACACTGTCTTGGCGCGGGCGGCGCAATAGAAGCGGTAGCGACAATTTTGGCCTTGCGCGAGCAGGTTGTCCCTCCCACCATACATCTGGACGAGCCTGATCCGGACTGTGATCTGGATTATGTTCCCCTGCAATCCAGACCCCGAAAAATCAGGATTGCCCTTAGCAATTCCTTTGCCTTTGGGGGCAATAATACGTCGCTGGTTTTTGGCAGAGGTCAGGTCTGAATGGTAAATAATGATATTGTATTTACAGGTATTGGCGTTATCAGCTCATTGGGTATTGGCCAGGAAGTTTTTATGACGAACTTGAGGAAGGCAAAGTCAGGGATTAAAAGGATCACCTCTTTTGACACAAGTTCTCTGGGATCAAATATTGCCGGTTGGATCGAGGACTTTGATCCACGCCAATTCATGTCGCCGGGCATCTACAGGCGAATGGGCAGGATTTCAAGGATGGCGGTGGCTGCAAGCATTGAGGCAGTAAATGACAGCGACTTAATCCTTGATACCTTAGACAGGGAAAGAATCGCCGTAATTATGGGAACAGCATACGGCAGCAGTTCTCACGTGGAAGAATTTTATTTGAGCCTCCTTGAAAACGGCCCTCGAGGTGCCCAGCCATTCCTGTTCCCGGAAACGGTTCCCAATGCCCCTGCAAGCCATATTGCCATGTTCCATGGCATAACAGGTCCTAACACCACATTTTGTCAGAATGAGATTTCCGCGGAAAATGCCATTTTGTATGCCCGGGACCTCCTGTTACAAAATATAGTGGACGTTGTCCTGGTGGGAGGGGCCGACGAGTTATCCCCTGTGCTTTTTATGTGTTACGATGCCTTGGGCGCGCTCAACAGGATCAAAGTGGGGGTCGATCAACCCGTAAAGCCCGAACCGGGCCGCGGTCTTGTTCTTGGGGAAGGAGCAGGGATCCTGATTATGGAACGACGCGATTTTGCTGTTAAGCGTAGTGCAAAGATTTATGGAACACTTCGATCAGGTATATTGACTGGGGGAGTGACTTCCACAGGACATTATGAAGTCGAGGGAAACCAGATGGGCCGGGCCATGTCTCTGGCAATGGAACAGGCCGGTGTTGATCCGGATACAATTGAACAAATACATGTTTCCGCAAATTTTTCCAGTGAACTGGAGAGGATGGAATACGACAGGCTCGAAAGGACCTTCGGGGTGAATACAGCAGGCTTGAGGGTAATCCCGCTTAAATATCTCACGGGGGATTTTGGAGGAGCAGGCACCACCCGGGCTGCGGCGATTCTTCTCAGCCTCCATTACAAGTTGCCGCTCCCCACAGTCGGTGTTGAAATGCTGAAGGCCGGGTCTCAACATTCAATTGAGTGGGAAATATGTCCGGGAAGAAAACTTCAGTTTGCACTGATGACCACCAGCACCTTTGGCGGGGGCTCCACCAGCCTTGTTTTTGCCAGAAATTGAAAACATAAGTTATTATGAAAGTACTTCTCATCTCACCTAATGTTGAATCTCTTCCCGACCCTGTTTTCCCCATCGGCCTGGCATACATCACGGGGGCACTGAGAGAAAACCGGACCGAGCACCAGGTTCTGGATCTCTGCTTTTCCGAGAACTATGATGCCTCTATTAAATTTGCCCTAACCTCTTTTGAGCCTGATATCATAGGCATTTCTTTGAGAAATTTCGATAATGTGAGCTATCCCAACTATATCTCTTATCTCCCCTTTTATCGCCATGTTGTCCAAACGATCAGGGAAAAGAGCCGGGCGCGCATCGTACTGGGAGGGAGCGG
>JAUVJO010000165.1 GCA_030592345.1 Deltaproteobacteria bacterium | reverse complement strand
CCCAGTTTCACGATAGTAAAAAGGAGATCTCCAAGCTTCTGGGCTGATTTTTCTGAATCCGCGCTTTTTGCGGCAAATTTGAACTCTGCCAGGTTTTCATCCAACTTCTTTAAAAGACTTTCAATGTCTGGCAGTTCAAAGCCGAGCTTGCCTGCACGCTCGCTGATGCGATAGGCGCGCATTAGGGCCGGGAGGTTTTGCGGAACTGAATCAAGAAGGGAGGTCTTGGTTTTATCCTTTTCCTTGGCTTCGGTCATCTTGATCTCATGCCATTGTTCTCTGACTTCTTCGGCACTCGACAGTCGAACCTCGCCAAACACGTGTGGATGACGACGAATCATCTTTTCGGTAATTGTCCGAATAATATCCTTGGCATTGAAAGCACCAAGCTCTTCAAAAATCCTGGCCAAAAAAACAATATGAAAGAGGAGGTCGCCAAGTTCTGCACAGATATCCTTATGCGTACCGGACTCGATCGCCTCCAGGACCTCATAGGCCTCTTCTATCAGATAGACCTTGATTGTCTCTGGTGTTTGCACTTGGTCCCATGGGCAGCCACGCTCGCTGCGGAGGGTCTCAACCAGGTCAACGAGACGGTCGAAGTCATTACCGGCAGAAGCTACAGATTCTTCCACGACGTTTTCAATGCCTTGACATTATTGCAAAACTTTTCCTTCATCTCCTTCGGGACAATGAGTACCATCTTTTCCGAGACAATGCTCACATAGGGGGCAAGGAGAGAGTCTCTGATAACGGAGGAATTCTGTGGAAGAAAGGTCGTGAAGGCAATTATTAAGACCGAAACAATGAGAACGGCCTTAACAGTGGCAAAAGCGCCCCCAAGAACACGATCTGCCCAGCCCAATGCCGCTGCCTTCAACAAAAGCTTGAGGATGACTCCTAGAAACCCGATGGCAAGAAAGACAATGATGAAGGTCAGAATAAAGCCAAACATATTGAGATATGACTCGTTGCTAATAAACTTGAAGTCCGAAAGCCACTCGGCCAGAAGAGGATAGTACGTGTATGCTGCGTAGAAACCGACTAAGACACCAACAATGGATGTCACCTCCTTTACAATCCCCCTGAAGATGCCACGTATGAGACAAAACCCACCAATGACACAAATAAGAATATCGAGCGCATTCATCAATGTTGGCCTTTATATATAAATTTCCAAGTATTGCAAGTTTAGCAAATGGCCATATTCAAGTCAAGCCATTTCTAGGCACTCCGAAGAGGACATCCCTGCTCTTTGTTGTTTGCAAAACCGTATTGACCTATGATATGAGAACCTTTCCATATGAAAATACACGCAACTCAGGACAAGGGCGGGCTTCATAAAAGCCCTTGCGTCAGGATAACATTTGAGGATAATCTTCTGGCAAGGGGCCTTTTGGGTGAACACAATCAGCATCTCCGGCAAATAGCGCGTGCTCTAGGCATAGAAATTCATGCCAGGGGTAATACGGTAAATATCTATGGAGATGCCATTGCCACGGCACTTGCCCAAAAGCTACTCAGTCAATTGTACGATCTTCTTGAAGAAGGGTATCCCCTTTATCCGAGTGATATTGACTACGCTATCCGCATTCTTAGCAGTGATGATCGAGTCAGGCTCAAGGATATTTTCCTTGATACGGTTTACATTACGTCCAAGAAAAGGCCTATTACCCCCAAGGGCCTGGCCCAAAAACAATATATTGACGCAATAAGAAAATACGACATCGTCTTTAGTATTGGACCGGCGGGCACCGGCAAAACGTACCTTGCCATGGCCATGGCGGTTTCTTGTCTGACAAAGGGAGATGTCAATCGAATTGTTTTAACGCGCCCGGCAGTGGAGGCTGGGGAAAGCCTGGGTTTCTTGCCTGGAGACCTTTATGAGAAGGTCAATCCGTACTTAAGGCCACTCTACGATGCCCTTCACGACATGATACGTTACGAAAAGGCGTCAGAATTAATCCAGAAAGGTGCCATAGAAGTGGCGCCGTTGGCATTTATGAGAGGCCGCACATTAAACGATTCCTTTGTCATCCTGGATGAAGCCCAGAATACCACTTCAGAGCAGATGAAGATGTTCTTGACACGCCTCGGATTCAGTTCCAAGGCGGTCATAACGGGAGATATCACACAGATCGATCTTCCCAACGCCAAGGTTTCAGGCCTGGTCGAGGCAAAAAATATTTTGCAAAATATTGAAGGAATACGTTTCGTCCTCTTTTCCAAAAGAGACGTTGTCCGACACCAGTTGGTCCAAGACATTATCAAGGCATATGAGGATATGGAGCTAGAAAGAGGGTGAAATTGGTTGTATTTGGTGACCGAAAACATGAACTTAGGGGCAGGCATTTCGGTTGAGTCAAACGGTTGGGGTTGCGCAGCTCGAATCGGGAATCGGCATTCGTAGAGCGGCTACGGATAAATTCGCACAGCCAATAAAAGGTTTTCACGATCCGGTTGCTTATCAAAACACCTATAGGCCAACGCAACTGACCGACGACAGACAAAATCCCGCTTGCAGCGGGACGCAACCGAATGCCTAATACCCACAAACGAGGCGGGACGACCGGTTTTTTCAGTTTCCAGACTTCGGCGGAATATGAAACGCGGAGAAACTATAATGAAAAGGAAGAAGGCTTTTCTTGAGTCAATTAACGAACATGTGCATCTACGTTGGCTCATGTTATTTGGAACAACACTTCTGATTGCTGTTTTGCTGTTTCCGGGACTTTGGAGCACCTCGCCCAAGTATCACATCGGTGATGTTGCCAAGAAAGATAAAAAATCGCCCAAGGATTTTCTTATCGAAGACAAAGAGGCGACTCAAGAAAAGAAGGAGGCGGCGAGGCGATCTGCCCTGACCATTTACGACCTTGACGACACATTGGCATCAAAGACAACTGACAAGGTTATGGAGGCATTCGAGCATGTTCGCGCTTTATCCGCGGCAGAAAACCCAGGCAAGGGCAGCGCAGGCACAGATGATGTGAAGGCCAACCAAACCGATTCGTATCATTACCAGGTCTGGAAAGAAAAACTGGCTTTTGAAGATATCCTCGGGGTCGAGGTCACGAATCGTGCATTCAAGGCTTTGGAAAAAGCAAAGTTTTCCGCGTCTGTTTCGCAAAAAGTGGACCAACTGCTGCACACTGTATTCCGAAATGGCATTGTGGGCAACAAGCAACTCCTCATGCAACAACAGCACAATGGTATCATAGTCCGCAAGCTTTCTTCCAAGCAAGAGAACCACGTGGTTGATCTTGAGAACTGCTATAGCCTGGACGAAGCAAAGACTGCCTTGGCAAGAATCGGCAAAACCAAGTTAGATAACTTTGACTATTCGCTTCGTAACGTGATGATAGACTTGGCCCAACGCCTGACTCAACCCAACCTGACCCTGAACAAAGGCGAGACCGAAGAAAGGCGGAACCAGGTTGTCGCTGACGTGAAAGCAGTGTTAACCCAAATCAAAAAAGGAGAAATGCTTGTCCGGGAAGGAGAGAAGGTATCTGCACTTCATATGGCCAAACTCCATGCCCTTGAATCCGAGATGGGAAGGGAGCACATCTTGGTCGTCAGTGCAGGGTTTGTGCTCCTTGTCTTGTCCTTCTTTGCAATTTCTTTTACGACGAATTTTGAGACAGAGACGAGTCCGACTTTGCAAAACAAAGACATCCTTTGTCTGTGTATCATGCTGGTCATCGTGTTTGGGCTGAGTGAAGTGTCGGCAAATTTCGTGAAAGGAATTACAAAGAACCTCCCTTACGCCATTGAGGCATCTTCAGGCTTATATGCTGTACCCGTAGCATCGGGTGCGATGACCGTATGTCTCTTTATGGGTGCGCACGTAGCCTTGACTTTTGCATTGGCTACTGCGTTTATAACCTCGTTCCTATTTGAAAACCAGTTTCACATGTTTCTGTTTTTCCTTTTGAGCAGCATGGTGGGGGCATACTCGGTACGCAAGTGCAAGGAACGGGACATCTTGGTTAAGGCGGGCTTAAGCGTGGGCCTTGTAAACGTCGTGGTTATCACGGCACTTCAAATATTTGGTGGCTCTGGCCTTCAATTGAAGCTGGTTTGGGACTGGGTTTTTGGCATTTTCGGAGGGATAATTTCCGGTATTCTGACTACAGGATTAGCTCCCGTGGTGGAGATGATATTCGGATATACAACAGATATTAAGCTCCTTGAACTTGCTAATCTGGAGCGCCCTATTCTACGAAAACTCATGCTTGAAGCCCCGGGGACTTATCATCATTCTGTGATTGTGGGGAGCCTCGGCGAAGCCGCAGCCGCCACCATAGGCGCCAATCCTCTATTGGCCAAGGTTAGCGGGTACTATCATGATGTTGGCAAGATCAAAAAACCGCTCTATTTCATCGAAAATCAGATTGCATGTAAGAATAAACACGATAAACTGGCCCCATCCATGTCAAGTTTGATTCTCACGTCACATGTTAGAGATGGTGTGGAAATAGCTAAGCGCTACAGGCTTGGAAAGGCGATTGTAGATATTATTCAACAGCATCACGGGACTTCCCTGATTGTCTGTTTCTACGAAAAATCTAAGAAACTGAAGGGCGAAGACGCTGTTAACGTGGAGCATTTCAGGTACCCAGGACCAAAACCCCAGACAAAAGAGGCAGGATTGGTACTCCTGGCAGACACAGTTGAGGCTGCCTCAAGGACTCTGGAAAATCCCACGCCAGCTCGAATCAAGGGCCTGGTGCAAAAAATCATCAATGACGTGTTCCTGGACGGACAGTTGGATGAATGCGAACTCACACTAAGAGACCTCAACAAAATTGTTGAGAGCTTTAACAAGATACTCAACGGCATCCACCACCACCGAATCGAGTATCCCCACACCAGCAGTGGGACCAAGAAAACCGATGGAAATCCTGATAAGAGACACACAAAAGCACCACAGAATCGACCACAAGAAGATAGAGAAGAACACCAAAAGCATTCTAAATGCGTTAGGATCTTCTGATGCGCAATTATCTATCGCTATTGTAAACGATCACCAAATGGCCGAGCTTAATAAGAAGTATCTGGACCGACCCGGTCCTACCAACGTAATTGCCTTCCCCATGCGGGAGGGCCCTTTCTGTGACATCACCCCAAACCTGCTCGGAGACGTGGTCATTTCTCTTGACACGGCGACCCGCGAGGGACAGGATGCGGGAATAACGACTGTAGCGAGATTTGACCAGCTTCTGGTCCACGGCATCTTGCACTTGTTCGGATTTGACCACGAAACAACAGCAGAAGAGGCAGAAACTATGAGGATTAAAGAAAAAGAGTTGCTCAACTTGCTATAGCATTTCGGATTGATTGATTCAGGAATTGAAGGTAGAATATCCTTAATCCCGCTGAAGGCGGGACTCACTTTAGGCACTTTAGTTCACTTTAGCTCACTCTCTTTTGGGGAGGTTTCCATATGCCCGGCCTGGCAGTAAACGTGGATCATGTAGCAACCCTTAGGGAGGCACGAAAAATAATCCTCCCGGACCCTGTCACGGCTGCGGCGATCGTGGAAATGGCTGGTGCCGACGGTGTGGTCGTCCATCTAAGAGAAGACCGGCGGCACATCAACGACCGAGATGTGCGAATTCTGCGCGAAACGGTCAAGACCAAGTTGATCTTGGAGATGGCGGCAACAGAGGAAATGATTGGCATTGCCCTGGAAATCAAGCCCGACGTCGTGACGTTAGTGCCAGAAAAACGGGAGGAGTTGACAACAGAGGGGGGCCTTAACATTCTTCTGAACAAAGATGTTGTTTCTGGTTCTGTTAGAACCCTTCAAGAAGGAGGAATTCCCGTTAGCATATTTGTTGACCCTGACCAGAGTCAAATAAGTCTTGCCCAAGAAATCCATGCCGATTTTGTGGAGATCCATACCGGAACATATTGTGATGCGCAGACTGAAGAAAAACGCGCCGAGGCCTTCGACAAAATAGTAACCAGCATGAGACTTGCCCGCGAGCTGAAGCTCGGGATCAATGCAGGACACGGCCTTGGTTATCAGACGATCAAGTCGTTTAAAGGGGTTTGTGAAATCGACGAGTTTAGTATCGGCCACAGCATCATCGCCCGCGCGGTACTGGTAGGCCTGGACCGGGCAGTAAGGGAAATGATTGCGTTGATCAAGGAACTATAAATTGGTCATTGGTCATTGGTCATTGGTCATTGGTCACTTGTTTTTTGGTTGCGTCCTGCCATTGGCGGGATTTAATTAAACCGAGCGTTAGGCACTTCAAACTGACTTTTGAGTGGAAGCTAATGACTAATGACTAGTAACTACCATTAGTAACTCTAGAGGTGTCAGAGATCTTTGGAAACCAGGGAACATCAGATTGTCTCCTCATCGCCTGAAGAAACTCTGCGTATCGGGACAGTGTTGGGTCAATATCTTACAAGCGGGTCAATTATTGCACTCAACGGTGAGCTGGGTAGCGGCAAGACTTGTCTCACTCAAGGAATTGCAAGAGGACTAAAGGTGCCGGAAGGCTTCTACGTCACAAGCCCCAGCTATTCCATCATCAATGAATATCCAGGCAGGCTTGCTCTTTTTCACGTGGATCTCTACCGTGTAGAAGACGTAAACGAAATCGAACAGATCGGACTGAATGAAATCATAGGAGTAGATGGTGTTACAGTGATTGAGTGGGCCGACAAGATTACTCATATTCTCCCCAATGAACGGCTTGACCTTTCGATTTCTATTCTGGATGACCAAACCCGAAATCTACATCTCAGAGGGTATGGACACAGGGCCGTTACTTTAATTGAGAAGTATCTGGCTAAGTTTGGTCCTGCTTGATACTGGATACTGGATACTGGATGCTGGGGGGCGTATATAAGAGTTGGGGGGAGACAACAACTTTTCCGCATCCTTCTGGAAAAAAAAGTGAGCTAAAGTGCCTAAAGTGTCTAAAGTGATCTATAGTTAAGGACTTGAAGAAACAGTTTTATATTGAAAGAAAGCGAGTCCCGCCTTTAGCGGGATTAAGCAGTGCGCCTTAGGCGCAACATATTTAAAATAGGCAGAATACCTCAACTTTAGGCACTTTAGCTCACTTTAGTTCACTTTAGGCACTTAATGTACT
>JAUVJO010000175.1 GCA_030592345.1 Deltaproteobacteria bacterium | reverse complement strand
TTAGGCGCAGCTCGATAAAGTCCACCAGAATAATGGAGTTTCTTACTACAATGCCGGCACCGGCAATGAAACCGATCATGGAGGTCGCCGTAAAAAATGCGCCCATTAGACCATGGGCCGGCAGAATCCCCACCAGGGAAAAAGGGATTGCTGCCATGATGACAAGCGGCGTGCTGAGCGATTGGAACCAGCCGACCACGAGTAGAAAAATAAGCACAAGAACAACCCCAAAGGCGATACCCAGATCGCGGAATACTTCATAGGTGATGTGCCATTCACCGTCCCATTTCATGGCGAATCGGTTTGCGCTTTCAGGGATGCGGGCCGTGTGCTGGGCGATTCGATATCCCTCCGGCAGTGAAATGGCGTCGATTTTTTCGCGCATTTCCAGGATCGCATAGACCGGGCTCTCCTTTGCTCCAGCCACGTCCCCGGTAACGTAGACGACCGGCATGAGGTTTTTGTGATAGATGCTGCGGTCCGGATCGGTCTTACGGGGAGATACCAGGTCGGAGAGCGGCACCAGCCTGCCATCTGCCGATGTGATCTTAATGGCCTCCAATCGCTCGATCCCGGCCCGCTCTGCGAGTGGCATGCGGAGCAGAATCGGCACATCCTCTTTTTCTTGGGACTGATGGAGCAGACCGACCGGCATTCCTTTCAGGGCAATCTCAAGAGTCTGGTTGATTTGGGCGGCACTGATTCCGTGAAGGGCAGCCTTTTCTTTATCAATCACAAAATTGACCAGGGTTTGCTTATCTTCCATGTACCAATCAACATCCACCACCCCCGGGGTCTCTTCAAAAACGTTGATCACTTCCTTGGCGATCTCGCGCTGGCGGTCATAGTCCGGGCCGTAAATTTCCGCAACCAGCGTGGACAGCACCGGAGGTCCGGGGGGCACTTCGGCGACTTTAACGCGGGCACCAAAGCTTTCAGCAATCTGCTTGAGCCCTGGTCGCACGCGCTTTGCAATATCATGGCTTTGGGCCTTGCGGTGGTGCTTGTCCACGAGATTGACCTGGATATCAGCAACATTTGGGCCTTGCCGCAGATAGTAGTGCCGCACCATGCCGTTAAAGTTAAAGGGCGAGGCCGTGCCGACATATGTTTCATAATCTACCACCTCGTTTACTGATTTCAAATAATCGCCCATTTCCAGGGCAACTGCTGAAGTCTCCTCCAGGGTAGCGGATTCCGGCATATCAATAATCACCTGAAATTCGCTCTTATTGTCAAAGGGGAGCATCTTTACCCGCACCCAGCCCACAGCAACGAGGGCGCAGGAAGCAATGAGCAGCACTACCACGCCGGCCAAAAAGAGCCAGCGCCACAGAGGCGCTTCAATAAGCGGAGTCATGATCCGGCGATAGAGTATGATAGACCAGTCCTCCTTCTCACCATCTGCCTCATGGCTCCCGGCCTTCTTGTGTTTTAGAAGACGGATTGATGCCCACGGCGTGACAATAAAGGCCACTAACAGGGAGAATACCATGGCAGCCGACGCCCCCATAGGA
The DNA here is from genome assembly GCA_030592345.1 of Deltaproteobacteria bacterium. Lineage (GTDB taxonomy): Bacteria > Desulfobacterota > Desulfobacteria > Desulfobacterales. The sequence continues at coordinate 5,436 of JAUVJO010000175.1, read as the reverse complement.
ATCGGTCGCATGTAAGGGCCCATGAGCCCGCCCACAAAGGCCATAGGCAAAATGGCGGCGATCACGGCAAGGGTTGCAAGTATAGTGGGATTTCCCACCTCGTCTACTGCCTCAAGAGCTACCTCCAAAAAGGGACGATTTTTATTTTCGGCAAGGCGAAAGTGGCGAACTACGTTTTCCACCACGACAATTGCATCATCGACCAGGATACCGATCGAAAAGATCAGGGCAAAGAGCGTGATGCGGTTTAAGGTATAGCCGTAAAGATAAAAAACAGTAAGGGTGAGGGCAAGAGTAACCGGAATGGCCAGGGCCACAACACCTGCTTCGCGAAGCCCAAGGGCAAACCATATCAGGAGGGTAACTGAGAAAACGGCTATGAACATATGAAGGAGCAGCTCGTCGGATTTCTCCTTGGCCGTCTCGCCGTAATGGCGGGTCACTGTCATATGTATGTTTTCAGGGATGACCACGCCTCGGCTCTCTTCCACACGGCGCAAGACCCTTTCTGCCACGGTGATGGCATTTGCCCCCTTTCGCTTGGCAACAGTAAGGGTTACGGCCGGATAGACCCCTTGAGGTGACGGATCCGCAACGATCTCCTTATCGTGGGCTGCGGGTCCTGTGCCAAGGAACACATACTGGTCCGGCTCTTCAGGACCGTCCCGGATCTTAGCAACATCTCTCAGGTAGACAGGCCGGTCCCCGTGGATGGTCACAACCACGCGGCCCACATCATCTGCATTACGGAGAAACCCTCCGGTACGGACCAGGATTTCTCCGTTCGTTGACGGGAAGCTCCCGAGTTCCGATTCCTGGTTGGCAGCACGCAACAAGCCAAAGATAGTGCCGGGGTCCACGTGGAAGGCCGCCATACGAACCGGATCGAGGCGCACCTCCACCTCTCTTCGATAGCCGCCAATGATGTTAGTGATAGATGCGTTTTTCTCGCGCTTTACCACGTTTTCCACCTCGGCAACTACCCTGCGCAACGTGTAATGGTCGACATCTTCCCCCCAGAATGTCATGGCCAGGATGGGAACGTCGTCGATATAGCGCGGTTTGACTAAAGGTGGGGTGGCACAACAGGGAATTCTGTCGGAGTTGGCGAGCAGCTTGGACTGGAGTCTGATTATGGCGTGCTCCTCGTTTTCTCCTACAAAGAAACGGACTACTGCCATGGACATTCCCGGACTCGAGGTGGAATAGACATACTCCACTCCCGGGATTTCCCAGAGCAGTTTTTCCATGGGTTTGGTGACCCGCTCTTCAACCTCCTTTGCGCTTGCCCCTGGCATAGCGGCGAATATATCGATCATTGGAACAATGATCTGGGGCTCCTCTTCCCTGGGAAGGGCATGAACGGCAGCCATGCCCAAAATCATGGAGGCTATGATGATCAGAGGCGTCAGCTTGGAATCTATGAAAAGCGCAGCTACTTTGCCTGCGGCCCCCAATGCCTGTTTCATGGTATCGCCTCCACTCTGGCCCCGTCCTCGAGTTCCGGATGCGGCTCTGTCACGTAACGGTCCCCATCCTTGAGCCCTGACAGGACTTCTACGGAATCACCGAAGGCCTTGCCGATACGAATCAGGCGGAAATGGGCTGTGTTCTCAGCATTTACCACATAGAGGCCGGTAAGTTGGCCGCGCCTGATTACTCCCTTGTTACCTATGAGAAGTCTCCTGCCATGGCCCATGGGGATCCGGGCCCTGGCAAACAGGCCGGATTTGACCTTTTTGTTTATGGGAAGATTTATTTTGACAATAAAGGAGCGGCTTTTCGGGTCTGCTCTCGGTACGATCGTACAGATAGTCCCCTCCAAAGGGCCTGTCTTAAGGGCAGGGACTTCCACTATTACCTTCTGTCGTGGCTTCACGTAGTCAATGTATGACTCTGGCACTACGATATCTACACAAAAGCCATGAGCGGTCTCCAGGACCAGCAGGGGCGTGCCGGACCGGGCGAGGTCGCCTTTATCGACCATTTTTCCCGTTATGATCCCGTCGTGGGGGGCAGTGATCACGGCATCCTTACTCGCGACTCGGGCTGATGCCAGGCCGGCTTCAGCCTGATTGACACGTGCAGTAGCTGCCTCCACCAGCGCCTCTGACCTGTCAAGGGCAGCCTTTGCCTGGCGATGGCGTGCCTCGACCTCATCGAATTCCTGCTCGCTAACAGAGTCAGCTCTTTTGAGATGCAGGTATCGCTGATAAGTGGCAAGGGCGAGATCTTCTGTGGCGCGAGCAGCATCCCTGGCAGATGTGGCGGCGACCAGTCCCTTTTTTGCTTCAGCGAGCCCTGCCTCGGCCTTGCGAAGCCCGGCCTTCACCTGCCGCTGGTCGATAATGATAAGGGCGTCCCCTTCTTTTACCCGGTCGCCTTCCCGGACGTGAATAGCCTCTACAGTACCTACGAGCTTGCTCCCTAAATTACTCGTAATGCCAGCCTGTACCGTACCGACTGCCTCGTAAATGATGGGCCGGTCGGCCATACGCGCGGTTGCCACAGGCACATTTTTCACCACCGGTGGTGATCCCGTGGTAGTCCCCGGTTCAATCTTGTCGCTGCAGGCAAGTGGAAGAAGGAGCATGAAAAGGGCAAAAAGAGATAGGAACCGCTGCTTCATAAGATACTCCTTTTTGAAGTGCCTAAAGTGCCTAGAGTGCCTAAAATGCCTAAAGTGCTTAGAATGCCTGGAGTCAGCCTGAAGTTAGAAGGTAGAAACCGGTTTTTCATAATAATCTCTTTAAGTCCTCAATCCCGCCAGAGGCGGGACGCACTTTAGAGACTTTAGTTCACTTTAGGCGCTCCGAAACGGCAGAAGCTCAAATTGTGGCTGTGCCAGGTGTCGCCGTGAACGGTTACCGAAAATTCTCATCAATTATCCCGGCGGCCAGGTGTAGCCGGGCCATGGCTATTTCGAAATCATGGAGTGAGCGGAAGTAATTGGTGCGGGCCTGCTGTAATGCCACCTCGGCATCAAGCAGATTTACAATGGTAAAGAGGCCGCTCTCATAACGGTTGCGCACGATACGCAACCCCTCTTCCGCCTGTGCCACTGCTGCATGAGCCACGTCAATCCGCTCATACGCGCTCTGTGCCTGAAAAAATGCCTGCCTGGTCTCGACCCTGACGCCGAGATCGAGTTGCCTTACCAGGGCCCGGGCCTGGCGCACATTGGCTATTGCCTCTTTGACCTTTGACTGGAATCCGAAACCGTTGAACAGGTTAAGCCGCACCATAGCGCCGACCGTGTAATTATTGCCTGTTTCACTGAAATCTTCTGAATTGATTTCGTAGTTTCCGGATACGTACAGGCCGGGAAGGTGTGCTGATTTCGCCTTTTTGACCTCTTCTTGCGCAATCATCTCCTGGAGCTTTAGCTGTTCCAAATCAGCACGATTATTAAGAGACCTGCTGATCCAGGTCTCAAGAGAATCCGGTTTTTCACAAGTTCGTTCAAGCGGGGTTTGCAACTGAAATGAACGGTCAACCTCAACACCCAAGGCGGCATTGAGCACTGCGCGGGCAATCTCCACATGGCTCTCGGCTTCCAATCGCTCCTGTTCCAGCTCAGCGATACGCACCTCGGCCCGGAGTAGATCGCTTTTTACCACGAGCCCGCTCTGAAAACGTGAATTTACCATCTTGAAATTGGCAATGGCCGTCTCCAGTGTCTGCTCCACCACACGCAGGTTCTCCTGGGCAAGAAGAACTCTCACATAACTTACTACAACATCTACGATGACATGCTGTCGAACGCGGTCTTCTGACAGAAAGATAGCCTTTTGATTCAGCCTGGCCTGGCTCAACCCGATCCAGTTCTGCCCCCGGTCGTAAAGGGGTAATGTGACAGATAACGTGGTTGCAAAATTGTTTATCGCTTCCGGGTCATTAAGCGTTTGAGGGTCAAAATCCTGTGATGTTATGACTTCCTGGTTGAGCTTGGTGCCAAAGGCCCACATAGGATTGGTCGTTCGGCTGAAAGACTCACTGATATCAACTCTGGGAAAGAAACCAGAACGGGCCAGGGACACTTTCGCCCCTGAGGCATCTACCCGGGACATAACCACTGCTATCTCCGGATTGTTGGCGAGCCCCATCTTGATTGCTTCACCCAAGGTGAGTGGCCCATCAGTTTTCTCCATTTGGGCAGCCAATAGTATCTGCACCGGGCCAAACAGAAGGCAAAAACTGACAATGATAAGGAGTCTGATTTTGTGAATATGTCCTGACACGAAAACACTCCTTTCGAAATTCGTAACCGTAGTTATTCCATACCATGCTCCTTGTGTTTCGTTGCGATGGTCTCAGCCAGGTTTTCGAGGGCTTTAAGATCGTTGTCTGACGGGAGCCCTTTGGCCAGGACAGGTTCGATGACTTCAACCTTAAGATTGGGAATCATCCCTGCCAATATGTCTACAGTCTTACCTCCCCATCCATAGGAACCAATGATGGAAAGGAACTTCGTTTTTGGCCGAAGGGCATTGGCCAGAAATGCAGCATAGGCGGCGTAGGGATGAGGCCCGGCGAGAATTGTGGGAGTACCGACAACGATCGTAGCTGCGTCAACCAGGGCCATGGCAAGTTTTCCTATATCGGTTACGGCCAGGTTGAACTGTTCGACCCGAACACCTCTCTCCATAAGGGCCGAAACAAAATAATCGACCATCCGCCTTGTGCTTTCGTGCATAGATACGTAGGGCAGGACCACTGTGTTTCGGGGAGGGCCGAGTATCCAATCACGATAGGCATCCATAATAAATTCCGGATTTGGAAATATTTGCCCATGACTGGGGGCTATCATTGCTATATCGTAAGATGCGAGTTTTTCCAGGTTCTTCTCGATCACTTTCCGGAAGGGCATCATGATCTCGGCATAGTAGCGCTTCGCTGCCTCATAAACGCGTCCTTCATCAGTGACGTAGAGATCGGTTGTCGCAATATGGGAACCGAAAAAATCACAACTGAAAAGAATTCTATCTTCTTCCAGATAGCTCACCATGGTCTCAGGCCAATGAACCCATGGAGCATGTATAAACTTCAAGGTTTTGTCCCCGAGAGATAAGGTCTCACCATCCTTCACAGTTATAAAAGACTCCTCTGGTATTCGCAGAAGATCGATAAGCAGTCCCTTTGCTTTGGGAGTTGATATCAACTTTGCCCCAGGGTATTTATCAAGAACCTGTGGGATTGTGCCGGAGTGGTCCTGCTCCGCATGATGCGAGACGACATAATCGATCTTAGGGACGCCCTCAAGCTGTGATAGGAGTTCATCAGCCATTTGAGGATCAACCGTGTCCAGCAAAACAGTCTTTTCACTCCCTTCAATGAGGTAGGCGTTATAGCTTGTTCCATCCGGCAGGGGGACAAGAGTGTCGAATAGACGCCTGTCCCAATCCACAGAACCCATCCAGTAAATACGGTCTCTTA
>JAUVJO010000169.1 GCA_030592345.1 Deltaproteobacteria bacterium | reverse complement strand
TGTCCGGTTTTAGCACTCGCTTAATGGGAATCTGCAGACAGAGAAAAACCCGCCGAGGGCGGGTCAAAAATGGTGGTGGGGGGAGGATTCGAACCTCCGAAGGCTACGCCGACAGATTTACAGTCTGTTCCCTTTGGCCGCTCGGGAACCCCTCCACTTTGACTGCGGAATGCAGATTGCAGGATGAAAAACAATCGCCGACTGCCGGATGCATCACTCCGATGATCCGAAATTAACAAATTATCATTGGAGCCAGCGGAGGGACTCGAACCCCCGACCGACTGATTACAAATCAGCAGCTCTACCAGCTGAGCTACGCTGGCCGCCGGAAGGCGCGAAAAAATAAGATCGTAAAAACGGGCCTTGGTTCTATTTTCGACCATTATTGATTCTGTGAATTCGGAATATTTTCGTCTCTCGCAGAGCCCACGGAGATCACAGAGCCTTTTTTCTTCTCTCTGTGTACTCTGCGATCTCTGTGAGAGATCAAATGGCCTAAATAGGAGTCAAACCCTCAAAATGCATAGTCGATTATTTCTTCGAAAAAGCTCATCTGGATCTAGTATAACAAATGAAACCGTTTTTATTAATATCATTTCATTATAATAGCAAGCGCAGCTATTGTTAAATAGCGTAACTTCCAGGCCAAAAAAAACTATTATGAGCTATTTGCTCTCATTTTGATTAAAAAGCTTCCAATAGCTCTCATGTTCCACTCCGGAAACTGTCTCGGGCTTATCTTGAGTCCACTGTTTACGACGTTTTTTCGTTCTTCCTCCTAGTTTCCATCCAGAAACGGCCACCGCCAACAATTCGACAAAAACGATTGCACCAAGAGGTTGCTGATGGACTTTTCACGGGCGTATCCAGAACTTGGGGGATGCATGCTTTTGAAACGACTTGCGCCGCATTTGTGGAGTACATTAAGTGAGCTAAAGTGCCTAAGGTTGAGGTGTTCTGCCTATTTTAAATGTGTTGCACCGGAGACGCACTGCTTAATTCCGCTAAAGGCGGGACTCACATTTTTTTAATAAAAAACTGTTTCTTCAAGTCCTTAACTTTAGTTCATTTTAGACACTTTAGGCACTTTAGCTCACTTTCTTTCTTCCATTGCCTGCCAAATTCCAGAAGGATGACGACCATTGACCTACTCAAAAACCTTCTTGAAGTCCTGGATACTCTTCTTGACGTCATTCAATTCAGACCCTGGCAAAGGGGTCGGCTTCGTAGAAGTCATTGGCTCGGACACGCTCTTAAGATAAGCCACGTCAAATAATTGCTCTGGGACCCCGGGGTTGACATTAGACGTCTCCAGCACTTGCATTTTAACAAGTGTACCACTTTCGAAAAATAAGATGCGGCCAGGATAAGTCCAACGCTTGCCCAAGGGCCTGTAGTCTGTGTACTCAATCTCTTTCAAGGGGGTGTCCTCGCCATCGTTTCCGTTCAGGATGAGTCTGATCGGCCGGAAGGTATTCTTGTTAACCCACACTTGAGGGACCGATTCATCGGGGTATTTGGCCCCAATAACATAGGCAATTTCGTCCTTGAACCTCCCGAGGCTTACAATCTCAAGGTTGATTCCCAATTGGCAAAGCCGGTCAACCAAAAAATCGATTTCTCTGTACAGGAGAAGATCTTTGAAGTGATCAAACTGGTCTTCCGTTTCCCCGATGACTCTTCCGTCGATGACGACCAGTGCATGACCATGGTTAACCACCCGGATCTGCTCCAGCTCAGATGTGCTCACCTCGGATCTGAACCGATCCGGATATCCGTAGTAGAGGGTCTCCACGAATTCCTGCATTCCCCCTTCAAGACCGGGTTCATAGATGACGGTCTTCTGAGATACGATCAAGCTGCGGCAAGAACCAAGCTGTCCGATCATAAAGGTCAGGACCTGTTTGGCTGGCAGGATATATGCAATGCCAGCCGCTGCCAATGCAAAAACGATAAAAGCACAGAGTACGCATAAGATACAACGCTTCATAAACATGGGTCCCGGAATTCCTGCAGCATGCTACATTTATGTTAAGTTTTTTAATACACTCGGTTGCAAGAGATAAACAGATACTGGATGCTGGTTCCTGGATGCTGGTTAAAACAAGGGATATCTTTTTTTGTCTATCCAGTATCCAGTATCCAGGATCTAGAATCCAGTATCTGTTTGGAATAGAGCACGAACTCACATTTCCTGACAAAACCGATAACCCCAAAATCTTTTTCTGGAAGATTATAGCAAAGCCGCCTGGGCTTTTCAATTGAATTTCAGACGGCATGTTTTCCCTTTTGGAAAAATAATTTCAAACCTGCGGGACGAACAAACTCCGCATTACACCTCTCGGCTTGAGGACATCCCCGCACTCCACACTCCGAAATACTACAGGCCTGCTGTCCTGTTGATCAAGTTAAGGACAATTCTTGTCAGTACGGCAATCATGTCATGGTCATCTTCCGGCGGCGCAGATGGGCCACGGCGTGCGTATTTTTCAAAAAACCGGTCAAAGTCAAAAACAGCCTGATAGATCATGCTCTGCACCTCCTTGTCGTGCCTTATGCTAAAAGGAAGCGTCTCATATGTGAAGGGGATCTCGATAAAGATGTCATTTGCCTTTTGGTAGGGCCAAAGCCCGTTCTGCTCACAGTAGGTATCGATCGTCCATTCCGGTCCTCTGCCCAGCCCTTTACAGTAACTGACACGGCGTTGTAGATAGTACGTTGTCAACCTTTGGCCGCTCTTTCCACCATCGCCTATTACCTTAGATAAAGGATAGTTTCTGCAGCAGCTTGGCCTGCTTTCGTAAATATCGCAGCCGTGGTTTTGTAAGAAGATACACCGTCCATCTTCGTTGTGTTTCAGAACTACAGACGGAAACCCTGTGAGGGAATCCACAAAGGCCTGGCAATAAGTTGAAAGAAAACCATGAGTGTCAATACCGAGGTGTCGCCGCAGCCTGGCGATGTCATAAGGCGTGATGGTGATTTCAGTGGCGCAACACATGCCAAAACAGCTTAAACCAGGGTGGCATTCGAACCGGAAAGTGGCTCCAGGCTCGATCTCTTCACCAAAATCCTCCACGTTTTCGTGCCAGCTCATTGGTCGTCTCCTTTTTTGACCTGTTACCATGCCTCAAAATGAAGGGCAATGCAGATTTTTGGGTTTTAACTATAGGGCTCACACCATGATCTGTGATCTCGTTATTGACGCTATTATATAGTTTTGATAGGTTGAACACAAAATCGTTTCCCACACGTCGAGAGCATGAAATGATCAATGAGATAAAGTATAAGCCGATTGGGGTTATTCATTCCCCATTCAAAGAACCCAAAGGAACACCCATACAATCTGCGGGAGCCATTGGTGTTGATGGAAGCGTTGAGGTATTTACGGAATATGTTGAAGGCTTAAAAGATGTTCAAGGCTTTTCACATATTATCCTGACATACCATTTTCATTTATCCAAAGAGGCGTCCCTGATAGTGAAGCCATTTATGGACAGCGAGGCACACGGCGTCTTTGCAATGCGCGGCCCAAGCAGACCGAACCCGATAGGCATCTCAGTGGTGCGTCTCGTGAGTATTGAAAAGAACATAGTCCATATTCAAGATCTGGATATTGTCGATGGGACCCCGCTTTTAGATATCAAACCTTATGTACCAAAGTTCGACATAAGAGAAGTGGAGAGAATAGGATGGCTTGAAGAAAGAGTGCATGGAGTTTCAACATCAAAAGATGATGGGAGATTCATCAGGTCAGAGAAGTGAAAACCATTGCTGTTCCCACCTACGGCATTCTTGAGCTGGAAAATGTGGTGCTGGACCTAAACGGCACCCTGACCGCATCGGGAGATCTTATTCCCGGAGTCCTGGATTGTCTCCAAACCCTCAGGGCTCAGGGACTAAAGATCTACATTCTTTCGGGAGACACCCGTGGCACGCTTGCGCAGACCTTCGAGGGTTTTCAGGGTATTAAAGCCATTGCCACTAAGACAGCCCAGGAGAAAAAGGCGTTTGTTGAATCGATCGGGCCAGAACACACTGTTTGCGTGGGGAACGGAAACATTGACGTTGAAATGTTTAAGGTAGCCAGACTTTCTTTCTGCACAATTCAGGCAGAAGGTGCCACAACAAATGCTGTGCTCCATGCCGACATCGTTGTGACCCACATCAAACACGCCTTTGAAATCCTTCTTGACCCGGACAAGTTGATCGCCACGCTCAGGGCATGAGAATAACCGGCTTTTTCTCTTGACACTAAACACTGCATTTCTTACGGTGACTCCGGCATCTTTCAAAATCGAGCAAAAATAGTTTACACTTTCTTCGAAATGAAGGCCGGGTTTCAGTGTTCAGGTTTGCGGCGTTCGCCTTGAGAACAGCACAGGTTCTGCCCGTCTCACTCCTGACACCTGAAACCTGAATGCAACTAAAATGCCAGGGATAAGTGTAAACTGACTCATGAAGGATGCCGTGACTGTGTGCCAGAGTTGAGGCAAGGAGACTTATACGGAGACTTATACAAGGAGGTGCCACAATGTTTAGCGGCGGTTACACGGCGCTTATGACGCCACTTAAGGACCATGAGGTCAACTACGAAGCCCTGGAACAATTGGTGGAGTTTCAAATCGAAGGGGGTATTAGTGGGATACTGGCTGTGGGTACTACAGGCGAAAGTCCCACATTGAACTGGGAAGAGCACAATGAAGTAATCCGGATGGTTGCCGATAAATGCAAGGGCAGATGCCAGTCCATTGCCGGCACCGGGAGTAACAACACGAGGGAAACCATGGAGAGCACAGAACACGCGGTCCATGTAGGCGCTGATGCTGCGCTACTGGTAGATCCCTATTATAATGGGCCCAGCTCGCTTGAGATCCGCAGGGAGTATGTGGCTCCAGTAGCAAATAAATTTCCCCAAATTCAGATCATCCCGTATGTGATCCCGGGGCGCACCGGAGCCCAACTGTTACCTGAAGATATCGCCATACTCCATAAACAGTTTGCCAATGTTAGCATGGTAAAAGAAGCCACGGGCAACATCGACAACATGAAACGCACCCGTGAGTGCTGCGGCGATGATTTCACTATCCTCTCTGGCGATGATGACAAGACCTTCACCATGATGACCGATCCGGCTGTCAGGGCCAGCGGAGTGATCTCGGTAGCTTCCAATATAGCCCCCAAGGCTGTTCAGGATATGACCACTTTCCTGATCCAGGGCAACCAGGCTGAGGCAGAAAAGCTTAAAAATGCCCTAAAACCGCTTTTCGGAATTGTGACCGTGAAAACCGAGGAGGATACGCCATATGGCACAGTGTCATGCCGGGCCAGGAACCCCCTTGGCATAAAAACGCTAATGGCGATCATGGGGATGCCTGTAGGACCGTGTCGACAACCCCTTGGCAAGATGACCAAAAAGGGAATCGAGGTCGTACTGGGTGCAGGCCGCACGGTATTAAAAAACAACCCTGAGATCCTAAAACCGGTCGCTGATTTCTTTGGCGTAGATATCGGGACCAGGCTCTACGATGAGTCATTCCTGGAAGGGCTCGCATATAGTGAGTACTGAGTTGTCGAAATGCGGTGATGTCTTTAAGCCGACAGGCGTTATGCGGAGTGCTGGGAGGTGCAATGCCATGTTCCGAAAAAGGGGCGCACCAATTGTTCAATGCGCCCGGGAGTTCAGCAGGCAAGAGCTTGATGAAATCCAAGAAACTGTTGGGCTATTTCCGGGGTTGAGCCGTTCGGAACTGGCTAAAACCATATGCGAGCATCTGGAGTGGATGACGGCAGCCGGGGGCTACAAGATAGATGCCTGCTTGAACTTGTTGGAGAAATTGGAAGCAAAGGGGGCCCTGGAACTTCCAGGCAAACGCGAGGAACAATGTGTAAAGCGACCTCCAAAGTCTATTGCATTAACCCCCATGACCGAGCCCCAGCCCGAAATAGTGGGAAATTTAGAAGATGTGGGCCCTGTTAAGGTTAAGGTTGTCAAAGACGGGGAAATGACGGCATTGTGGAATGAATATGTATATCGTTACCACTACTTAGGTTACAAGAAGCCTTTTGGCTGTTTTCTGAGGTATTTTATCGAATCTGCAAGAGGTTTGTTGGGTTGCCTGATGTTTGCTGGAGCGTCCAAGAACGTGGCAGGTCGAGAACAGTGGATAGGCTGGACGAAAAGCCAGCGCGTGAGGAACCTTGCTTGGGTTATCAATAACGGCCGTTTTGTGATTTTTCCGTGGGTGCAGGTCAAAAATCTTGGGAGCCATGTTTTGGGGCAGGTTGCCCGGCGTATAAAAAAAGACTATCAGAAGCGCTGGGGCTATAGCCCTGTTGTGGCAGAAACATTTGTTGACCCCCTTTATTTCGATGGTACCTGTTATAAGGCAGCCAACTGGCAGTATCTGGGCATGACCACGGGTGAGGGCCTTGCACGCAAAGGAAAAACATATTCCTCGAGTCCGAAAAAAATCTTTGTTATGCCTTTGGTAAAGAATTGGCGATCTCTCCTGTGTTCAGAACAACTTGAGGGGAAGGTGGACCACGGGCGTATCTAAGAGTTGGGGGGAGACAACAACCTTTCCGCATCCTTCTGGAATTTGGCAGGCAATGGAAGAAAGAAAGTGAGCTAAAGTGTCTAAAGTGCCCTAAAGTTAAGGACTTGAAGAAACAGTTTTATTATTGAAAAAAAGTGAGTCCAGCCTTTAGCGGGATTAAGCAGTGCGCCTCCGGCTTAACATATTAAAAATAGGCAGAATAGCTCAATCCCGCTAAAAGCGGGACTCACTTTAGCTCACTTTAGGCACTTTAATGTACTCCACAAATGTGGCGTAAGTCGTTTCAAGAGCATGCATCCCCCAAGTTCTGGATACGCCCGTAGATGATCTCCCATTATGTTATAGCCTATGCAGGAAGAACAAACCTTTGAAAAACACATTGAGGCCCTGACCAGAATCAGCAAGGCGATCACATCTGATCGGTATATTGAAGACATCCTTCGCCTTGTCGTCACAGTGACG
>JAUVJO010000359.1 GCA_030592345.1 Deltaproteobacteria bacterium | reverse complement strand
TTGCCCGCGAAAATGGGCTGCAACTGATCGAATAAGGCTTTGTTACTTTTTTACCAGCGTCCCCATGGCCATGCAGTTTGAACAAACGGTTCTTGTCACTAAAGAAGGCTTCGAAAGCCTGACCCCCTTCGATCTATGACAGCTCCCCAGGCGATCAAACAATACCCATTTCCCATCTTGATCGACAAAATTAGAGAAGCACCTTTTCTTTCGATAAGAAGATCATTTCTTTTTTCCTATGATCAGTGAACGTCGAACGACTCCCAGGGTTCGGTTCTTTTGCATCTGACTCACCATCAATGGCTGGAATCGTTGTGTCGACATGGGACAATCGATGATATGGGTGATTTGCCACCCGGAACTCTTCAGCAGGTCAATGTAATCATCGATGCGAATGCTCTGACACGGATCTTCTTCCAGGGCAGACACTCCTTGAAATGCTCTCCAGTCAGCATTGAGAAAAGCAATACGTGCTGAGGTTTTGGAGTGTTCTTTAGCCAGAGGGAAAAATTCCCTGAAGAACCTCAAATATTCTTTTCGACAAAGACTTGAGATGCTGTCTTTTCTGTATTGGTGGGCCAATTTGTTGAAATAAGGTGGATAAAAGAAGATCAGGTCGGCTTTCTCTTTTCCCTTGACCGGCCATATTGGACTTTCCGGATTCCATTGATAAGACTCGATTTCCGGGCGTGTTTCAGGACGATCGTCTAAATCAAAGGACCAGCATTTTCGATGAAACGCAAGACAGGTGTCCGCAACAACTCCACCACCGGCCATTGGATCAAAAACAAGGTCTCCCTCTTGTGTAAAATAAAAGAGAGTATGAGCTACTAATTGGGCAGGAATCTGCCCGGGCCAGTTATCTCCAAAGCGTTGATCTACGTCATTCCAGTACCAATAATCCCAGGTACGTAATCCCCAGTTCAAAGATTCAAACCGTTCCTGGTCGCTTTTTCCTTCAAAAGCAACAGACCAAACCAGAGACTCAGGATAGCACTGTTCTTGCGCTACCTCAGGGACAGAAAGTCCTTTTCCCAAAAAGTACCGGATGGATTGAACAGGGCGTGGGTCGTTGGAATATTTCATCACTGTTAGTCTGTTTACTTTCAATCGTGCGGCAATCCTGTCACTGGGAATACCCAACCGGCCCATCAAAACGATTTTTACATCCAGGTTCAGAGACGGGCTAATACGCGGTCGATTTCGTTCGTGCAGGATTTCTTCATTGGCTGCTTTCCTGGCAATTTCTTCAATCTCTCTTGCACTCAGGTCTCTGAGGTCTATTTTATGAAGATCTTTATGAATTGGCGCAGGTTCTGACTCCAGACGAGTTTGATCTTGCCTGCCTGTGCCGTGCCCAGCACGGCAGACAGGGGTGACAATCTTTTGAAACTCTTCCTCGGAAGCCTCTTTGAGTTTTGCCAGAGCCCTGGTCTGCGATTTGTTCAGATGGTGCTTAACAGATGCGTCTCCGACCTCTTCACAAAAGTCTATGACCAAAGGAAGGTCATGATTTAAAAAGGACAACCATTCTACGGGCTTAGGCAGGTTTTTGAAGATTTGTTCCACCTGTCCAACAAATTTGTTGGACAGGTGCTTAGCTTCCTGTGTAATTTTGGATCTCCTTTCCTCACTTCTTCTTACAGAGTCAAGCTTCCCCAGCAAGGTTTTTACCCGATCTGCTGGGGTTTTGCCCATAGTGGCATATTCTTTATCCTCGATCAGTTCTGCATCCACGATTTCCACAACGGCCTCAATAGCTTCAATGGCGGAAAGGTCTTCACGTTGCATGTTCTCGGTAGCGGAGATCCGCCGTGCCTGGAGGTCACCTACGTGAACAACTTGAGCCTGAATGGTCTGCATCTCCGTATAGTCCCGGATGGCTCGTAATCGCCGTTCTCCGGCAATGAGTTCGTAACGTTTCCGGATAGGACGTACGACAATCGGTTCAATGAGGCCCTCTCGTTGGATGCTCGCCGCGAGTTCTTTTAGTTTATCCTCATCAAAATACCTGCGACGCTGATAAGGAGAAGGATCGATATCTTCAAGCTTGATAACTTTTTGCACCCAATCGAGTCTGGCACGTGGAAGATTCGTTCTCCTGGGCGTGGAACTTAAGAGCCGGAGGCCGGGGCGGGTTGTTTTCTTTGGCATAGGATCATCCTTAAATATCCAGACGCTGAAATCAAGAAACCCTGCCCGCCGTCGCTCTCGCTTCTCTGCCTCGCAAGGGCTTGGCATACGGGCAGGCTCAAGTGAGGCGGACGGGGGAGGATCGCTGTAATAGTCCGCGTCGGTCAGTGTGTGGTTGCCTTGCCATAGCTTTCAGCGAAGGCGGGTCTGCGGCTAACAAATCCTTGCTTTGCGCTTTTTTGTTGCCAAAATAAACAAAAAGTGTCATAGGGTCAAGTTATTCTTCGCATTTTCCACTATCCGGACACGTGGCCATACAACCAGAACAATATTCTCAGATCAACTTCGTTGAAAGGAGGTACGTATTATGCGCTTAATCGAATGGGAAGTGGCTGAAGACGGCTACGAAGAACAGATCATTATCCCAAAAGAGAAGAGGGATCTTGCTGCTGAAGAGGGGATTAGCACAGAAAACAAGCAGAAAGTGACTGTGCAAATAATGAATTTAGAAACAGGAGAATCCTACATTGGTCGGTTGGCCATTACCGGAAATCGTCAAATTTATTTACCAACAGAAATACAAGAGATGCTAAAGGAATCAGGGACAGTCCGGATCCAAATTCTGGGCGGGTGAAAAAAAGTAGGCGGAATAGCTGGCGCAAAAGCAGGGAGATCTGTAACATTTGGACATTTCTGGTTATCTCACGATTCTCAACGAGCCGCTTCTTTTTATAAGATGTGAAAACCAGTGGAATGGCAATATCTAACGATTTCCCCAACCTTCTTTGGCGTGACGAAGGCTGGATGGAAAAACCCAGTCTCAGGGTGTCAGGCTGAGGTAGGCGAAAGATTGGCGTTTCGATATGCTGTTGATATCGTTACTTTTCCAAGAGTAAAGATTATGGCAAGTTTGTTTTAGTGACTTTTTGGACGATTTGAGTTTCAATAAAGCAAGGACATCTGTGTTTTGACAGCCTATGTTTTGAGACGCAGATGTCCGATGGACATCTTTACAGGCCCTTTCTGGTTCCCAAATGGGACAAGGTGTGATATCTACGGGAGCTTGCCACCGGCTAAGTTGCTACAATGGCAAGAGACGACAACTTCAAGAAGAGATTTGGTAAGCCCTCATGGTCTGCCTTCTTATTGCACTTCCAAGCACCAAACAGAAATCCGATTGAGGTTGTCGGGCGTAGTAACAAACCCCAGATCCTCACGGATACCGGGCACCAACTGGCAATATTCCATAAACACAAAAGCCGGGATGGTTCCCTACGCTGTGATATGTACGAGATATTTGTGGAGAGTGTAATTTGTGTTTTGTCCGTCGCATGCTGGATAGTCTCCGCGATATGGATGGAAGCGGCCCAAAAGGGCAAATATGCCGTCATTATGACCCACAAATAACTCTTTCAGCCATC
>JAUVJO010000109.1 GCA_030592345.1 Deltaproteobacteria bacterium | reverse complement strand
TGCCGCCACAACTGATTCCGGTTTTCTCAAGGGCTGAAATCGCGCAGAAAATAAAGACCCTTGCACGCCAGATTTCTGAAGATTACTCTGAAAAAGAAGTTGTCGTTATCGGCATACTGAAGGGTGCTTTCATTTTTTTGGCAGATCTAATCCGTGAGCTTACCATCCCTGTTGAGATCGATTTTGTCCGTTTGGCCAGCTACGGCTCCGACACGTCATCTTCCGGGCATATCCGAATAACCAAGGATATTGAGCTCGATATAAGAGGTCGGGACGTCCTGGTGGTTGAAGATATCGTGGATTCTGGCCTGACTATTGATTTCCTGCTCGACTATCTTAAACAGTCCCACCCAGCGTCTGTCAAGGTTTGCGCCTTTATTGACAAGACCGAACGTCGCAAGGTGCAGGTTTCGATCGACTATGCGGGGCATGTTGTTGACCATGGATTCCTGGTGGGATACGGGCTGGATTATGATGACAAATATCGCGCCCTTCCCGAAATTTATAGGTTTTCAGATAATTAATTTAGTCCCGCTTTCAGCGGGACCAGAGGGAGAAATCCGAGTAAGGCGTACGTGGGGGTACGTTGTCGAGGATTTCGACCGATAACGCCGATAAATTGATTATCTGGAAACCTATAGACTTTCACATATTAAATTTCACAAGGCCAGAGGGAGGAGGCTGTATTGTAATACGCCGACGACCGATAACGCGGTGAAATTTAATATGTGAAAGTCTATATACCATTTGAAACTGTAAGCAGAGAGGAGCCAACCATGATCATCACCTGTGAAAACTGCAAGGAAAAATTCAGCCTCAACGATGACCTTATCAAGGAATCAGGCTCCAAGGTCAGGTGTTCCAAGTGCAAGCACGTCTTTACTGTGTATAGACATGCCGTGGCCGAAGAAGTCGGCTTCGAACCTGGCCTTGTAGAGGAAGTGCCAGAGTGGAGTGATGAATTAGCCAAACAGCCGCTGATTGCAGAAGAAAAGGATGAATTGGAGGAAGAAGGCATAGAGATTTCTGAAAAACAGCCAGGAAAGCCAATTGACTTCGATCTGTTTGAATCCAAAGAGGCAGAGGATGAAGAAACGATTTCACTCGAAGATCTCGGCCTCGAAGAGGAGACGACACCTGAGGAAAAACACGAACCTAAGGAAGAAACTTTAATTGAAGATGAAATTACCCTGGAAGACCTCGGCTTTGAGGAAGGACACCCATTAGCGAAAGATGTCGGTGAAAAAACAGAGGCCCGGGCCGAAGACGTGATTTCCTTCGATGATCTCCAGCTTGATGAGGAACCTGCTTCGGAATTGCCACCCACACCTTCAGAAGAATGGGCTGAGAAAGAAAAATTTGAAGAAGAACTTGAAGAAGAAATCGACTTTGAAGACCTGGAACTTGAAGGACTTGAGGATGAAGAACTGCCTTTAGAAGAAGAACCTGCCGACGAGGAGACACTTGAAGCAAGAAAAGAGTACGAAGGCGAAGTCGAACTGCCTGAAGCGGCCTTTGAGGAACCCCTGGAAGAAGACGAAGAGTTAGGCGAAGAGAAACCCGCCTTTCCGCCTATGCCTGGGGAGGAACCCCCGGCAAGGAAACGTATCAGTATGCCTTTGTTGGTTCTGCTGGTCATCGTCCTGGTAGGTGGGGGTGCTTACGCCGCATACACTGTCTTGAAGAGCCTCGATGTGAAGATCCCTTTTCTGGAATCGATAGTGGGTACACAGACCGAGACAATTGATCCCGGTAACCTCCACACAACTTTGATTGAGCAGTTTATTACAGGCGAATTCGTTGACAGCAAATCGGCTGGCCGCCTTTTCGTGATCAAGGGCAAGATTAGAAACGATTATCCCGGTGCACGCAATTTCATAAGGATAAAAGGCGCTCTTTACCTCAAGGATGGCAAGGTGGCAAAAGACCAGATTGTGTACTGCGGCAATGTTTTGTCAGATACTGACTTGCAGACTTTAGACACTGAGGCCATTAAGAAGAGATTGGGCAACAGGTTCGGAGATAAGAAATCGAACTTCAGGGTGCCTTCAGGTAAAATCCTTCCCTTCATGGTTGTCTTTTCTGACATCCCCAAAGAACTGGGTGATTACAGTGTGGAGGTGGTCGATTCCGTCTCAGGATAATTGATAAAAACGTTCAGCGTTCACTGTTGTCCGTTCACCGTTGGGCGCATTTAATAGTTGGGGGGAGACAACATCTTTTCCGCATCCTTCTGGAATATAGCAGGCAATGGAAAAAAGAAAGTGAGCTAAAGTGCCTAAAGTGTCTAAAGTGCCCTAAAGTTAAGGACTTGAAAAAACAATTTTTTATTAATAGAAAGCGAGCACCCCTTTAGCGGGATTAAGCAGTGCGCCTCCGGCGCAACATATTTAAAATAGGCAGAATACCTCAATCCCGCTAAAAGCGGGACTCACTTTAGTTCACTTTAGGCACTGTTGAATATAAACCCCGACGGATCTTCGCCACTCCATTACCAGTCCTCCAGTACTCCTTGCTATTGAATTCCGAAAAAAACTCCGAGAGGCTCTAAGATAAAGATTTTGGATGCGTTATCGGTCGTCAACGTACGACGAGTACGCCTTCCTCCCTCTAGCCTTCCCAAAATCTTTATCTTAACGCCTATATATCATTGGAATAACGGAGGCTTGCTTTGAGTCATACGGTTCAACTGGCTATCGGCATCTTACTCTCTGTGCTACTGGTCCTTGGTGGTGCAGCAGGTTACATGTTCATAGAACACTGGTCCTTGATGGATGCCCTCTATATGACGGTCATAACCCTTGCCACCGTGGGCTTTGGCGAGGTTCAAAAACTCACGCCAGCCGGTCGGATCTTTACCATGGTCCTGATCATCCTGGGGGTGGGTTTCGTACTTTACGTTGCCGGCAGTGTCATACAGTTTATGGTGGAGGGTCAGATCAGGGAAGCCTTGGGGAGGCGCAAATTGAAAAGAGATCTCAAATGGCAAAGAGGTCATTACATTATCTGTGGCTATGGCCGCGTAGGAGGCACTATCTGCGAAATTCTTGCTTCAGAACCTTTAGGGATCGTCTTTGTTGAGCGCGATGCTGAAAAGATTGCCAGGCTACACGATCGCAACCTGCTCTATGTTGCGGGCGAGGCCACTGATGAAGATAATCTTATTGCGGCCGGCGTCGAAAAGGCACGCGGACTGGTGACGGTATTGGCAACAGACAGCGACAACGTCTATGTCACGCTGACTGCCCGACAGCTTAATCCAAAATTATTTATTATAGCTCGGGCAGGAGAAAAAAAAGCGGAAAAAAAGCTACTGGCAGCCGGTGCGAACAAGGTGGTATCTCCATACGGCATGGGTGCTCATCGAATTGCACAAACTATCCTCCGCCCAACGGTCACCGACTTTCTGGATCTTACGCTCCGGGATAAAAAGCACAACATTTACATGGAAGAGATGCCAGTGCACGCTTCGTCAAGGCTGGCCGACGTTGCTTTACTGGATTCCGGCATCCGTCAAGACTTCGACCTCATTATAATAGCGATCCAAAGGCCTGGCGGTGATATGCTATTCAACCCTTCTTCGCAGACCAGGCTTCAGGGGGGCGATACCGTGGTGGCTGTTGGTGAGAAGGAGAACCTGGAACGGATTGAGAAGGTACTTTATCCTCGGCATTAAATCTTGTAGATGATGCGCTTATCTGTAATAATGATGTCGATATATCTGTCGTGTGGCTCCATGGGGATCTGTGGTGCTATTTGACATTCAAAGGCCAGGGCGACTTTTCTGGTGGTGGTATTCAGGCCCGGAATGAATTTGTCGTAGAACCCGGTCCCGTGCCCAATGCGGCCTCCGCGTTCGTCAAAGGCAACGCCGGGGATAATGGCCAGGTCAATATAGTCAACAGGAATCGGCTTACACCTTTTTAGAATCGGTTCTCGGATTCCTCGATAGCCTGCCCGTATATCCTTATCGAGGTCATCAATTTTTAAGGGAAAGATCTTTCCCTTTTTCTTATTAACCCATGGAAGGGCAATAGTTTTATCGTACTCCCAGGATTTGATGATCATAGCCTCGGTGGCTACTTCCTGTGGGGTGTTAATGTAAAACAGAACGATTTTAGCCTCGAGGAAATTGGCAAAGTCAAAGAGGTATTGCATAATTGCCATACTCTTCTGAGTGCGCTCTTCATCTGACAGCATATTCCGCCGGGCGAGTGCATCTTTCCTGATTTCAGCCTTTTTCCCCTTCAGGTCTTGCATGTGTTGATTCCACTATTCTGTTTTATGTAATCGTTCACGGCCAGATCGATGCCTTAATTTCACCACAGAGACACAGAGGACACAGAGGGCAGGGTTTTTTTGCCCGATCGCCGCC
Organism: Deltaproteobacteria bacterium; assembly: GCA_030592345.1. Classification (GTDB taxonomy): domain Bacteria; phylum Desulfobacterota; class Desulfobacteria; order Desulfobacterales. Next base: position 4,610 of record JAUVJO010000109.1, on the reverse strand, counting down.
TGCCCTGTGGAATGCAGAGCTTATTCCTCTGGGGTCTCCCGATCGGGCAAAAGTAATTTACCTCTGTGATCTCTGTGGTGTATCATTTTTGCGTATATTAAGATATCCCTGTGAACGCTTACTGTTTTATGAAAGAATAAAAAAATCGTAAAAATTCGATTATCTGAACGCATACCAAAAATTGCGAATAAAGTCAAGTAATAATAAGCGTTGACTATGTAATCGGTGCATGATAATCGAGGTCGCATGCTAGAAATCAAGTTTGTTCGCGAGAATTTGGACTTAGTCAGGCGATCATTGGGCAAGCGCGGGCTGGATTACGATCTTGGGGCGTTTGTTGATTCTGACTCAAAGCGCAGGGCCATTCTCCTTGAGGTTGAAGCCTTGAAGCATTCGCGCAATACAGTTTCTGAGCGTATTGCGCAAATGAAAAGGGATAAGCAGGACGCCTCTGACCTGATCGCTGAAATGAAGGGCGTTTCCCAGAAAATAAAGGCACTGGACGAGCAACTGAACCAACAGGAGCAGGCATTGCGGTCTGTTTTGATGGAGCTTCCAAACCTGCCGCACCCATCGGTCCCTGAAGGTGAAGACGCTGAAAACAACCTCCTTGTGAGCAAAGTGGGTGAACCCCCTTTGTTTGGTTTTGAGCCACTGGCCCACTGGGAGATTGGAGAAAAGCTCGGCATTCTTGATTTTGAGCGGGCTGCCAAGATCACCGGGGCACGCTTTGCCCTGTACATGGGCCTGGGGGCCAGGCTTGAGCGAGCCCTGATCAACTTTATGTTGGATATTCAGACCAAGGAGCACGGTTATTTGGAGGTGCTGCCGCCGTTTATGGCAAACCGCGCCAGCACTACCGCAACAGGCCAGTTGCCCAAGTTCGAAGACGACCTGTTTAAATTGGAAGGATGGGATTATTATCTGGTGCCCACCGCAGAGGTGCCGGTCACAAATATCCATCAAGGGGAAATCCTGGAACAAGATGCGCTTCCCGTGCTTTATACTGCCTATACACCCTGCTTCCGGTCCGAAGCAGGCTCCCACGGAAAGGATACCAGGGGTCTCATACGACTGCACCAGTTCAACAAGGTGGAACTCGTGAAATTCACTACCCCGGAGACCTCTTATGAAGAACTCGAAAAACTGTTGAACGATGCCGAGACCATCCTTAAGCGCCTTGAGATCCATTACCAGGTTGTGGAGCTATGCACGGGGGATTTGGGGTTTTCCGCGGCCAAGACATACGACATTGAGGTTTGGATTCCTGGACAGCAGAGATATCGCGAGATATCATCTTGCAGCAATTTCGAGGAGTTCCAGGCCAGGCGGGCCAACATCCGCTTTAGGAGAAAGGGAAAGAAGGGCACGGAACTGGTCCATACCATAAACGGCTCCGGCCTGGCCATCGGTCGCACGGTGGTAGCGATCCTGGAGAACTATCAACAAGAAGACGGCTCGGTCATCATCCCGGAGGCCCTAAGGCCTTATATGGATGGGGTGGAGAAGATAAGTGCCTAAAGTGAACTAAAGTGAGCTAAAGTGCCTAAAGTGGGTGGAAGTATTGGCTTGAAGTTATCCGAGAAAACAGTATGCTGCCATGAGATAGTTTGACACGACTATGACGAATGTGATGAGTTGCTTGCAAATTTCATCTTAATCCATACTAAACTTTAGCTCACTTTAGGCACTTTAGCTCACTTCAGCGAATGATCCCATGAAGATCAACGATTTCCCAAATCATATCCAACCATACTTGATTCCCGAGGTAACCGGCAACGTGGTCTACCGATGCCTTGGATGCGGTGCGCAATTTGATATTGAACGTCTCTTATATACGTGTCCTCAATGTGGCAGCGTGTTTCTCCTTGTGGACCTTGCGTTTGACCGGCTGAAAAAGATTCCCAGTGATTTATGGCACCGGATTTTTGACTATCGAAGGATGCTAAATCTCCCTTCTTTAAAGGGGATTTATCGATATCACGAATTCATCGGCCCTGTGATACCCCTGGATGCGGTCATATACCTGGGCGAAGGCCACACCTCCATGGTGGAGGCCAATCCATACCTGCAGGACCTGGTGGGAGCCCGGTTCTTTTTCAAAAACGACGGCCAGAACCCGAGTGCTTCTTTTAAGGATAGAGGCATGGCGAGCGCCCTGAGCTATATCAACTTTCTTGTCCGGAGCGAGAAGCTCTCTGATGTGCTGGCCATCTGCGCGTCCACAGGAGACACATCGGCCTCAGCAGCCCTTTATGCTGCCTATCTTCAGCCTAAAGTGAAATCGGCAGTCCTCCTTCCTCACAAAAAGGTCACACCCCAGCAACTGGCACAACCCCTTGGCAGTGGCGCTCGCGTCTTTGAGATCCCGGGGGTCTTTGATGATTGCATGAAGGTGGTCGAAGCCCTTTCAGAAGACTACGACGTTGCCCTGTTGAACTCGAAAAACGCCTGGCGCATATGGGGCCAGGAATCGTATTCTTATGAGATCGCCCAGGATTTTGACTACGACATGAGCCACAAGGCCATGGTGCTTCCGATTGGAAACGCGGGCAACATTACGGCTGTCATCAGTGGGTTCTTGAAGTTCTTTGAGGTTGGGATCATTAACCACCTGCCAAAGATCATTGGCGTGCAATCAAGCCATGCCAATCCTGTTTACAGATACTACTTTGAGCCGGTCCCTGAAAAGCGCATCTTTGAGCCGGTACAGGTCAGGCCGAGTGTGGCCCAGGCCGCCATGATCGGAAATCCGGTCTCTATGCCCCGCGTGATCCAACTGGTGGAAACATACAACAAGAAGGCCGGATGCCAGGCCATATTCTTTGCCGAAGTAGAAGAACAGGCTATCATGGACTGGGATCTCACGGCCAACCGCAACGGACATTTTGCCTGTACTCAAGGCGGAGAGTCTTTGGCCGGGTTGGTTGAGGCAAAAAAGCGCGGGATTGTCGGTAAAGATGACATTGTAGTGTTGGATAGCACGGCCCATGCCATGAAGTTTGCCGATTTTCAGCAGATGTACTTTGAAGACCGTTTCCCGGCAGAATTTGAGATCACCCCAAAGAAATCCCTCCAAAACGCCCCCGAGCTAATTAAACCCAAGGGCTTGGATCTCCTCCCCAGCGCAGAAAGACCTCTCAAAGGCAAAGACTTTGACCGTTTTGTCCAGCAGACCGCCAAAGCCATCGCAGAGGAACTGAAGCTGAGAAGTTAAGCGTTGTCCGTTCACCGTTCACCGTTCACCGTTGTCCGTTATTCGTTATTCGTTCTCTGACCTCTGACATCCGACATCTGTCAACTGACCTCTGACCTCCGATCTCTGACCTCTCCCATTTGCCCTCCGACCATGGTCATGTGATGCCCAAAACCTTCACAAACCTCGATGCTACGATAACTGGGTCATTGGTGATAAGAGGGATATTGAGATATCTCGCTGTGGCAGCAATAAGTCGGTCGTGTAGTTCAGGGATGTCATTTATTTCGGAAGCGTTTTTCAAGATCTCAAGACTCAACGGTTCAAATTGGTAATTTCTGCTTTTTAAAAGGTTTTCCGTTTGAATCAGATCGACTTCGATCCTATTTTTTTCAAAAAGATAAAGGACCTCCATCAGAACTACGGCAGGAATAATGATGATGTTCTCACCCAGATCAGCGGCTAGAAAAGCTTGGTGGCATTGTTCGTTAATAACTTTTTTACCCACCATGAATTTGATCAGGGCCTGAGTATCGGTGACATATAGACTTTCACATATTAAATTTCACAAGGCCAGAGGGAGGAGGCTGTATTGTAATACGCCGACGACCGATAACGCTGTGAAATTTAATATGTGAAAGTCTATAGTTAGCCATTGGCAGACTCCTCGTCCACATGCTTCCATGTCTCTTCCTTTAATTTTTTCAGATCAGATAGATCAATCTCGTAGCCCTTCAGGATTCCTTCCAGCTTAACAATTTTCTTCTCTCCTATCTGTTTCTTGTGCCTCACAAAATCAATGTAATCAGCGATAGCACTCAGATCCTGTTCGGTAAACTCCATCAATTTATTATATATCTCATGTTTTTTCAGAGCGGCATTGTTCATTATTAATCTTTTCTCCTTGGTCAAATCCAGAGCCTTAGCTATAGATTCTAAGATAATGTTTTGGCCAAACGGGAGTATATCTCTTCTTGGAACTTGCTCATCACTAATTGACAGATACAAGTCGTTTACATAAGCTGAAATCTATCATTTATGTTAAGTTTTTGTAATACACTCGGTTGCAAGAGATGAACAGACCCTGGATGCTGGTTCCTGGATGCTGGTTAAAGTAAGGGATTTCTTTTTTGTTTATCCAGTATCCAGGATCCCGGCATTATCTTTTATTCCAGTATTCCAGTATTCCAGCATCCCAGCATTCGAGTATCTGTTTGCATTAGAGCACGAACTCACATTTCCTAACAAAACCGATAACCCCGATATCTTTTTTTGAAAGACTATATCTTAATAATAGTTTACCAGAAGATAATCCAAAAAGATAGATCGCTTGTATAAGTCTGAATCGATTTGTCCCTTGACGGGTCTCTTAAAGATAGGATTCATTCATTACGCATTGCGCTTCTCGGCTTGA
>JAUVJO010000231.1 GCA_030592345.1 Deltaproteobacteria bacterium | reverse complement strand
TTCATTCACATATTTAATCTGCTCCTCGATCAATCGTCGTTCATAAAGATAATTTTCAATAACCTCTTCTTTGACCTCATGGGTCAATGCAGCAACAATGTCATTTTCCATGGCTTTTCCTCAGGGCACTGGAAGAAAGAAAGTGAGTCCCGCCTTTAGCGGGATTAAGGACTTGAAAAAACAGTTTTTTATTGAAAGAAAGTGATTCCCGCCTGTAGCGGGATTAAGCAGTGCGCCTTAGGCGCAACATATTTAATATAGGCAGAATACCTCAATCCCGCTAAAAGCGGGACTCACTTTAGTTCACTTTAGGCACTTGATGTACTCCAGTAATGCGGCGCAAGTGATTTCAAGCGGATGTATCCCCCAAGTTCTGGATACGCCCTATGCTATCACCTGATGTTGAATGAATCAATAGGCAAAAACAGATATATCAGCTCATCACCTATAGACTTTCACATATTAAATTTCACAAGGCCAGAGGGAGGAGGCTGTATTGTAATACGCCGACGACCGATAACGCTGTGAAATTTAATATGTGAAAGTCTATATTTCACTTCTTTGAAATGAACCTATTGGTAGGGTAAGGAGAACTTATGAGCAAATACATGCAATTGACTGTACGTATCCACCCTTACTACAAGAAGAGTTTTGCGGAGGCTTACCCCGGAATTGCCCGTCGCTTGGGTTACCTGGATGAGCAATGGGCAGAAGAGGGGCCGTCGCTTTTTGAGATTGTGGGAAGGCTGGACAAACTCCTTTATCAACTGGAAGGGGACCCTCCATTTAGAGAGATCCTTCTTGCCCACAGGGCAAAACTTCACAAGCTTTATGAAGAAACACAGGAGCAAATTGCCGACTGGCACCTGTCAAAGGCTGATCAGCTTCTGTACAAGTTGGAAGACATCTTTGATGAGATAGAACGGGAGGTCGGGAAGATATGAATCCGGGATATCGATTTGTTGCGAATGTAAGCCGGGGTAGGGCCCTTGTCTGAGAAGGGCCCTACCCCGGTAGCTTGATTTAATCTGCGTTCTGCTTGTTCGTTTAGTCGTCCAAGAGGAGAATGGCTTTGATAGTATTATCGTTAACCTCTCCTACTACAACGAACGTGTAGACTTGTTTCTCTTCAAGATCCGGGGTTGGGAAAATGTTATAGTTTTCGATCAGCGTGTCGTGGGTTCCAGCCTTATTTACCGTGAACTCCCGTTTACCTGCCCAGTCAACTACATAATCAGAGACATCTTCGAAAGCCATGTCTGCTTTCACCACTTTGTTATCGATCAGCATATCCAAGCGAGGGGCGTCCGGCGAGGCGTGAATAAACCTGATTTTGGCGTAGGATGCTGGTGGAGCCGCGGCATCGTCGTCTAACACACGCAGGTCTATGTCATGCACATAATTCAGTGCAAGAAGCGTGTAGCTTTCACCACACTTTACAGACATGGTTGTTTCGATCAGTGTCTGGCCTTTGGACTCGAAGTTATTGATCTTGACGTTTCGGTTTTCACCTTTATCGACGCCCTGGTAACCAGAAGCCTGTTTAGGGGGTACACCCGAAATGACTTCTTTGTTATCGAAGAGAACATCCAACAAGGGGGCATCCGGTGAAGCGTTTATGAGACGAACAAGGGCACGTTCGTCGGGAATCGGATACACGGGATTTTGGCTGTCATCGGTAAGCGCCACGAGGTTGATGGGCGAGACGCCACCCGTGGCATCCATGATTACAGCGGTGAAGATCCACCCCGAGTTCACCGTCACCGTACCAGAGTCGAATATCGGGTCAGTTTTCCCTGATCGCGTGATCCGGATTTGGCATGCTCCTGCATCTATTTGGCGAGAATAAGAGAAGTCCTTGAATACCATGTCCGGAAACGTTGGCTGCGGTAGATTAAGCGGCTCGCCCGGTTTGGTTACGTAAATGTCGAGGGCCCCCTCGGTTGGGGAGGCATGCACAACACGCATCTTGGCGTGTCCGCTGTCAGGCTTGGTATTGTCTTCTGTTATCTGTAGGGCCTCGATATAGTGCAGAAAGCCAACGAAGATCAAAGAATACGGCGTGTCCTTTTCGAGGCTGATAGTTTTTTCGATGAGTGGTGACCAAGTTTCGCCACTGGCATATACCATCAAGTTTTTTTCCTGGCCTTCGACGACAGGACAATACGCGGAACCGCCTTCGTAAGGCACATCCGACCATTCCGTCTTCTCATCAATTAAGACGTCCAGGCCAGGGGCATCGGGGGATGCATTCAAAACCCGAACCTCTGTTCCGGTATAAACCGGAGCGGGATCATCATCACTACCACACCCATTTATAAGCACTAAAATGGGCAAAAGAAGAAGCACGGCAATAAACGTTTTTTTCATGTTAGTAGCCTCCTTTCCAAAAAATGGAAACAAACGTCAAGGGTCTGCAAAGCTGCATGCTAAACAAAAACATAATTCCAATGGTTCTGTATACCATATTTTTATTAACTATGCAACATTTTTATTAACTATGCAACACTTTTATTAACTTTATTGAACTTTTTTCCTTACGACATACTTTACCGTGATTCTGTCCTTTGAGTCGGGGGCGATTTTCAGGGAGGCAGGGTTGAGTGCCAGGCCAACCGTGATTGTGCCAGTGGATGTCAAATTATCAACGGGAACCTTTTCCGTGTACATAGTTGAGATCTTTTCCAGTATTCGATTCCCTCCAATAACCTCGACTGTTTTAGGATAAAGTATTGCCTCTGAAACGATCACATGTTTAGGCAGCTTTCCCACCCAGTCAACCTGCACGGGCAGCTCCTTTCTTATCGGCACATCAAGGGTGACCTCAACAACTGGCGGTTTGACCGCTTTTAGAAAAATTCCTGGTGGCAGGCTGACGTTTTCAGGTTTAATATTGAAGGTATTGTGCCCAATGACCCCTTTGCTCAGGTCTAATCTTACTTTAACCTGTTCGGGTTGAATAGACCTTATGAGGGCTCCTGATCCGCTTAGATCAAGACGCACAGCAGTTAAGGATGTATCAATAATCTCTATTCCCGGATCACTATTCATGTATTCTATAGGGATCTCGAGTGTGATCAGGGTATACAAACCCCTCGTGAAACTGAACCATACACCTGTTATGAACAGAACGGAAACCAGGGCTGCTATGCCAAACCGGACTTTCCCTTTTCTCGGATAAGCCAGCTCCTCTGAGGTCACACCCAGGTGCTCCTGTAATACTTGTTCAAGCGCGGCCTTTTGGTTGATGACATGCATATCAGGGCCTTTAGCCACGAGCACCTTACCTCTTTCCTCGGATACCAGGACAACCAAAGCGTCTGTGGCTTCGGCCAGGCCGGCAGCGGCCCTGTGACGAGTGCCGTAATCTGAAGGGAGGTCCTTGCTGTGCGATAGCGGAAGGATAACCCCAACCTCTACGACCTGATCACCCTGGATGATAACCGCACCGTCATGGACAGGGTTATCATGCCAGAAAATGCTTGCGATCATTTCTTTTGATACCAATCCATTCCACGGTATTCCACTATGGACCACGTCGGTTATATCTTCCATTCCAGGAAGGATAATCAAGGCCCCGCAATGTCTTTGAGCGAGCTCAAAAGCACTCTGTGCTATTATTGATATGGGTGTAGTGACCGGTTTTTGGGGGAACCCCCACAGAATAGCCTTCAGTGTTTTTGCCTGAAGAACGGAGCGAATCTCATTTCTGAAAACAACGATTATGATGAAGGCTGCAAGCGCAGTAATGCCCTGCATTGCCCAACTGGTCAGAATCAACCCCAAAGATACGGCTATCCTCTGCGAAAACCAAAGCAGTGCAATCCCGATAAGTACCCGAAATACATGGGTTCCTCTGAAAAGGACGTAGAGGCGCAGCAAAATGTAGCTGTTCAATGTGATATCAACGTAATCTTGCCATCGAACGGTCGAGAAAAAGGACAGAATCTCGTTCATAGCCAATCAATCCGTGATGCTGAATCTTAGAATGTGAAGAATATTGCCTTGCTGGTCGGTGATTTCTACACGCCAGGGACCCTTATCAGCTTCTCGAAGCTGAATACTGCTAAACGTTCGCCATCTGGGCGGCTGAAGAAAGAGCTTTATTTTCGTGCTTAGCTCGTCTCTGTGAAACCAATTTTGGTAAATGAACATTTTTTCAGGCACAGGATCAAAAGAAGTAAAACAAGAGACCTTTCCGATTGTCACAGAGAAGGCAATTGCCTGGTTTTGGGGGGTATACTCTTTTATTCCTTCACACATTGCCGCCTCAACCAGGGTCAACTTCTTGGGTGCCAGCACAGGCGAGGATGCCGTGTCATCTTGGGGGAGGGCCTGTGATGGGAGGAAAAAAGCAATACAAAGGAGTAAAAAAAGAAATATATACAGTTTATATCTCATCTTCTCAAACGATTACACCCAACCATCGGGTTTCTACTCGAAAAGTGTCACAGCGTTTCGCAAGCGTTTCACCACACGACGTTTTCCTGCGGCGATGAGGATATCAAAGAGCCCCGGGCCAGCGGCCTGACCAGTGACCGCAGCTCGAATTCCATTGATCAGTATCCCTGCCTTTATCCCGAACTCTTCGGCCATCTCGCGGATGACCTTTTCAGTATCCTCGACCGTAAAGGTCTCAATGGCCTCCAGGCGATCCGCCAGCATTGGAAACCATTCTTTCAGCCCTTCATGTTTTAGGATGTTTTTTTTCAGGGCCTTGGACTCTATTGGATAGTCGTCTGAAAAATAGGCACGACCAAGGGTGACAAAATCGGTGGTTACATGATACCTGCTCCGAATCAGTTCTATGGTACGAAGAAACCAGTCACGTTTTGTCCCCTGATACTCCGGATCCCATATCCCCGCCTTTTCCAACTCTGCCTTGACATATGGCTCGATCTCTTCAACAGGAAGATTTCTCAGGTAATGTGTGTTGATGCTAATGGCCTTTGGATCGGTGAAGAATTTCGGATCATCCTTTCTGACATCAAAGACGGCATTGGCCCGATTTAACCTTTGCAGGGAAAACGCCTCGATAAGCTCTTCCCTGGAAAAGATCTCCCTTGAATCAGGCGTGGACCATCCCAGAAGGACCAGGTAGTTTACAAAAGCCCATGGCAGGAAGCCGTGCTCTTTGTAAAAATGGACTGTGACGATTTCCCCGTGGGTGCGCTTGGAGATCTTGGCCTTTTTTGGATCCAAGGTAAGAGACATGTGAGCAAACTTCGGAATCGGTGCCCCAAGGGCCTTGTAGATCAAGATCTGCTTGGGTGTATTTGCCAACCCGTCCTGTCCGCGAATAACATGGGTGATCCGGTCGCGTATGTCATCTACGGCATTGGAAAGGACATACAATGGTTTCCCATTGGAACGGACTATGACAAAATCCTCTAAATCTTCGTATTTTTTTTCAATAATTCCGTAAACAATGTCTTCAAAACTAACAAAGCCTTCCCCTCTGGGGACTTTCAAACGTATGGTGTATGGCATCCCTGCCGCTTCCTTTTTCGCAATTTCCTCGGGCGTCAGATAGCGACAAGTGCCATCATAGTGTAACGCGGTCTTTTTCCTGCGCGCCTCTTCCCGCTTTTGATCAAGTTCGTCTTTGGTACAAAAACACTTGTACGCGTGACCCGATTCGAGGAGATTCTCTGCTGCTGCCACATGATCCTTAATGTACTGGCGCTGGGAATAAGGGCCTTCATCCCAGGTGATTCCCAGC
>JAUVJO010000011.1 GCA_030592345.1 Deltaproteobacteria bacterium | reverse complement strand
AGCCAGAGATTTCAGGTTCTCAATATGGCCTTGATAACAGCTCAACCCTTGCTTAGAATGGCGGAAGCGAAACAGGATGCAGCAGGTGTACGATGGAATCAAGCCTTGCCCGGCTTGTCATAGCCTGATCTCCGAAATTCTCGCATCAGACTTATTCAACGTAGTCATTTACGTCCCCAAAGTTCCCCAAAGATCCCAGTCTGTGTTTGGTCGGTGTGTGCTTGCTTCGTCTTTAAGGCTATGGTGACAGCGTCAACAAACGAGTCCAGGGACTTGTTAGCCGCAGCCCTTGAGATCCCTGCATCCTTTGCCATTTTTTCAACCCGTTCTGTCTTTGTCATTCGGCAGTTTTTATGAAATATTCCGGTTAGGGTCTTCATCGATACTCGTCGGTTCATAGAACATAACTTTTTGAAAGGTCAAGGAAAAATGTTCACTTTCATCGCCAAACTTTGTAATTTTAGGACGATCGGGCTGGTCAAAGCCTTTCTTTCAATAAACAAGACGGATCAGGGTGTTTGGAATAAGGCGCATTGATCTTATGGCAAACAATCCTTCACAAGTCGAAATTCCCTGTGTGTTGTTTTCGATTTCAATTCCGAAATCCGCAATCCAAAATCGGCATGACCGTATCTGTCACAGTGCTATGTTGTAATAAAGGTTGACTCGGGGCTTTGGGCTTTACTTTGGCGTTCCTTCCTGATAAAAAATTGAGCTAAATCATCAAGAAACAGGGCAACTTAATCCTTTTTTCAAGTCGTCAGGCTCAACCTTGCGCTAAACTCGATACGAAGTGCATTTTTTCAAGCCGTCAGGTGCAACCCTGTGCCAAATCCTAAACCAACTGAATGACCATGAAGGTCGGGGGACTTGTCGAGGTCATGAGCTAGGTCATGGGTTCGGCAGACACGCTGAGATGATGGCACCGGCCCCTCTCCGCCAAGAGATGACACAAGGGCGAAGAGGCGAAAGGTCCTTGAGAGAGGGGGGCGTTTCAACTTTGAGATCCGGAGGTTTCTTATAACAACGTTTTTGGTGCCAAAAATGACGATATTGGGGCTGAAAACAGCTACTTTCTGCGCTCTTTGCGTCTCTGCGGTGAGCAATGTCTGTGGTTGTCTGCGTGGGTCTTTAGTGTATAGAGCTTCATAAGGCTAAAAAGTGGCAATAAAATACAATGGTTGTAGAGTTATTTACGTATTTATAACGCCCCTGTTGTCCTACATGTGTGTTGACAAGCGAAATCTCTTCAAAGATTAGAGAACTGTTGAAACGGGAGAAGGCACAATGAAAACCATTTTTGAATCATGCAAGCCTCGAGAAGAGGTGCTTAAAGGGGAACTCAAAGATGAGATCTTCCGGGCCAGCCTGAGTGATGTTCATAAGGGTGAAGCGGAAGATGTCTATAAAGATCCCAAGACCTTTTTCGATCATACCTATAGGACCGATGGACTTAAAACGCTTCTAAAAGAGGCTTTGGGTCGTTTAACAGGTGTAAAAGCTGCAAACAGCCCGGTTATTCGTTTGGAAACATCATTCGGCGGGGGGAAAACTCATAATCTTATTGCCCTTTATCACTTAGCTAATGGAAAAGTTTCCTATGACATGGTTTCAGACTTATTGCCACCTGAACTCCTTCCTCAAAAGTCTGTCCGGGTCATCCCGTTGATTGGTTCTGATCTCGATCCCAGCAGTGGCATGAATCATGGAAAAATTACGACTTACACATTATGGGGCGAAATGGCCTATGAGGCAGGTGGGCGCGATGCCTATAAGCTTATGGAAGCCAACGATCGAGATCGGGTTCGACCCGGGGAAACGACCATCAAAAAGCTTTTTGGCAAAGAGCCAACGCTTATTCTCATTGATGAGTTGGCCGCCTACCTTCGTGCAGCCAAAGGTATCAAGGTGGGGGAAACGACGCTCGCTGATATGACAACGTCTTTTCTTATGTCCTTGTTAGGAGCTGTTGGCAGTCTTGAAAACGCTGTCGTAGTTTATACCCTTGCCGATTCCCGGGATGCCTTTGCACAGGAGACAGCACAAATTCATCAGGTATTAGTTGAAGCGTCCAGGGTGTCAGCCCGCCAGGAACGTGTGATAACGCCAACAGCAGAGACGGAAATTGCACCTATTGTCACCCGACGAATGTTTAAAACCATTGATTCAACTGTTGCTACTGTGGTGGCGAAGAACTATCACGATTTTTTCAATCAACTAATAAGCCAAGATATTGATCTACCGCCTCGGGCAGCCCAGGCAGAATACACTCAGGAAATGGAGAGCGCTTACCCATTTCACCCGGAACTGCTTACTACCCTCAATCGGAAAACATCCACCATACCAAATTTTCAGAAAACTCGCGGAGCACTTAGACTTCTGGGCATGCTTATCCGCAGGTTATGGGAAAAGAAACCGAAAGATACCTTTCTCATTCATCCTTGCCACCTCGACCTTGAAGTAGAAGATATTGTCAATGATCTAACAAGCCGCTTAGAGCGACCAAAATTCAGGCATGTGGTTGAGGCAGACATTATGACCCCCCTCAAGGGCTCCAAGGCTCATTCCCAGGTTATTGATGAGCCATGGCTTCAGGCTGGGAAGCAGCCTTACGCAAAACGTTCGAGTACAGCAATATTCCTTCACAGCATTGTCCAGGGGGTAGCTTCGGGAGTAGCCCCTGCTGACCTCCTGTTAGCTGTGCTTCAGCCAGGAGACGACCCTGCACTCTTACAGAAAGCCCTCGATCGGCTTTACGATACTTGCTGGTTTCTGGAATACGACGGAAACAGATACCGCTTCAAGACAGAGCCTTCCATAAACAAGATCATCGAAGATGAAATGCAGTTAGTTGGACAAACTAAAGCTAAGTCCGAGCTTGACAACAGAATCCGAAGCGTCTGGAAAAAAGGACCGCTTTCACCGGAATACTTTCCGGCAGAGGCTGCAGAAGTTGACGATGATACAAAGGAGCCTAAACTTGTTGTTATCCATTATGACGCTGCTTCTTCCACCCAGGAGAAAGAACAGCCACCCGAGTTGGTTCTTAAGATCTTTGAACGTACAGGCATATCAGAAGGATACAGGACATATAAAAATAACCTTCTTTTTTTAGTGGCGGATCAGGACCAGATCGATCCCATGGTCAATGGGATGAGACGATATTTGGCCATAAGACGAATTGTGAAGGATGAAGAACGATTTAGAGAATTTTCCAAGACCGATCGAGAAAAGTTGAAAAATGAGTTAGATGAAGCAGAACTTTTTGTCCGCGTGGCAATCACCAAAACCTATCGATACCTCTATTATCCAAGCGCAGATGCTCCGAAAAAAAAGGGCCATCTTTCAAGAGAATCCTTACCCGCCCAGGATCAGGGGGAAGTCAAAAAAGATCAATCTCAGGTTATTCTCAAGAGGCTGAAGGATCTCAACAAAGTTTTGACAGCAGATGACTCACCCTTACCCGCTGCATTTCTCAAGGCAAAGGCATGGCCTGGAGAACAGACATCCATGACCACTGAAGCCTTGCGAAAGGCATTTGCACAAAAACTCTCCCTTAAAATGCTTCTGGATATCAATCAACTAAAAAAAACTATTCGGAATGGGTTAGATCAAGGCACATGGGTCTATTTTGATACCGACATACAGCGGGCTTATGGAAAGGAGGCGCCTCCACCACCGGTTCACATCAACGAAGATTCGGTCCTATACCTCCCGGAAGAAGCTGAGCGTCTGGGCCTTTGCCCCCCAAAAGACACCTGTCCAAGATGCGGAAAGGAGAAATCGGAGTGTACTTGTGAACCTGAGCTTTGTCCCGTTTGCAAGAAACCGGTCCAGGAATGCATCTGCGGTAAGCCCTTTTGTCCTAAGTGTGGGCAAGATCCATGCATCTGTGTAGGTGTGACAAAAGCTGAGGGGCCACCTGCCCAGGCATTTCAGTCACTCTATGACCAGGCCCAAGATAAGGGAATCAACGCTTTTGCAAGGTTGCAAATCCAGATTGAAGGAATGGGATCAGAGATAGTAAATGACGTGGTTGCCCTGGGTCTCGCTATACCACAGATGGGTAAAGCCGACTGTTCGCTTAACTATCAACTGAATACGGAATTTGGAGAAGGGCAGACTTTTACGGCCACTTTTAACGGTCCATGGGATCGCTATAAGCGACTTAAAAGCATTACTGATGCCTTTGCAAAAGAGGCTTCCAAGGCCAGCGCACGAATGAACTTATCACTTGATTTTCAAGAAGGCTTGGATCTGCAGGATGACAGATTCTCGATGATGAAAGAGATTCTTACTACTCTTGAAATAGGAAAAATACAAGTGACTGCTGAGCCCAAGAAGGAAGGAGAACAGTCATGATAAGCCGGCAATTCGAGTTAAAGGTATTTAAGAGAAAAGGTGATGAAATGGGTCTGGCTTTTTCGGAACAGCCTTCTAAAAGTGACAAAAATGTAAAGGGAACCAATCGAAAAGAGATCAAGATCTGGGGTTTTCCCTTTAAGGTAATGACCGAGACTCTCCTGAAAACCCTTAAAAGGCAAGGTTACCGCCCCACAGCGCTTTCTTTAAAAAGAAAAGATCCATTTATTTTGGACGAAATCTCTGGGGTCAGGCTGGGTCTTTTTTTCTTTGCGTTGAAACCACTCCGCAAAGTTAGCCGCATGGAGGATATTATTACGGGTATTGACCGCATGAGTGATGAGGAGGCTTATTATTGGTACGCTAAATGTACAAATGGAAGTAATTCGCAGAGGTCACGAAAAGCGCTGAGAATTTTACTTGCAGGAGAATAGCCAAAACGGTACTTGAAAAAAGAATATAAAGTTCTGGGAGTAGACGAAAAATGATCAAAAGATTGAAAGTCACAGGTTACAAGTCTCTGAGAGACGTGGAGGTTCATTTTGAACCTCTCAGTGTAATGTTTGGACCTAATGCAGCCGGCAAAAGCAACCTCCTCGATGCGTTGAATCTTATATCCCACATTGTTACCAGGAGAAGTCTTAAGGAGGCATTTGAACAGCATAGAGGCCTTCCTCTGGAAAGTTTTTATTATGGTGAAAAAGGTTATGAAAAGCTCCTGGAACAGGAAACGGCTGAGGCCCATCTCGAAGTTGATGTTGAACTTTCAGAAAGCACGATAAATGTTGTAGAGAAAATGATTGCTGAAAAACGGAAAGGCATAAGTACTGAAGAGAGACCACAGAAACGGCTGACAGAAAAATATCTTAGATATTCCGTGACAATTCAGATCTTGCCTGAATCAGGATACCTCCGAGTTATAGATGAAAGCCTGAGAGCGCTCAGAAAGGACGGTAAAGAAAAGGTCCGAAAGCCGTTCGTTGAAAAAGAATTATCCGCAGGGAAAAAAAGATTGCATCTACGCATGGAAGGCCAGGCCCATCCAATTTACTATGATTTGGGACTGGATCACTCGATTATGTCTATGTCCCTTTATGAGCCGCATTATCCCCACATTGCGGCTTTCCGCCAAGAAATTTCTACGTGGCATTTCTATTACTTTGAACCAAGGATTCTTATGAGAGAAGACGTGCCAGCAGCAGAAATTGAGGCAATCGGCCCTCGCGGAGAGAATCTGGCCGCCTTTTTGAATGCGATCAGGGTAAATGATGGGAAACAAATGGAGTCCTTTAATCTTTCATTAAAATATCTGCTCCCTTCAATTGAGCGTGTCGATATAGATCGCACCAAAGAAGGGTTGTTGTCCTTGCGGCTGATTGAAAATGGTCTCTCATATTCCAGCAGGGTCATTTCTGAAGGCACCCTTAGAATCCTGGGCCTTTTAGCGGCCTTACATCCTGCCTCTCCTACCACTGTTATTGGATATGAAGAGCCGGAAAACGGCGTTCATCCAACACGTTTAAGGCTCGTAGCAGACCTGTTTAAGAATACACAAGAGATTTACAATAAACAGATCATAGTCAATACCCATTCCCCTGTCTTTCTAACATATTTTGAGGATCGTTTTTTATTTGTATGCCGGAAGGAAGGCTCAGACACACAAATTTTACCTTTCAGAAGCGCTGGGCCTTTATTTCGGACAAAGGACATTTCAAAGGCACTTGAAGAAAGGATATTGCGAGGAGATTATGGCGGATGAGATCAGGATCGGTTATTTCTTGGAAGATCGTGGGCATGAAATTCTTCTAAAAGCTTTTGTTGCTCGGGTTGCAAAAGAAAAAGGATTGACGTCTGCTGATTGGCTTGATGATGTTAGAGCTGCAACTGGTGGAAAGTCAATCCAGGCTTATAGGAACTTTTTAAAAGATATTATTCGCAAGGACAAACATATTCCATTTGATATTCTTATTATAGCTTCAGACGGGAATTGTATGGGGTATCTGGACAAGAAAAACCAGCTATTGGGATATGCAGAAAAAGCCAAGTTCCCACGGCCTGACATTTTAATTTTTGCAATCCCTGATCCACATGTCGAACGTTGGTATATGGATGACCCTCAGGGATTTAACAAGGCTATTGGTACAGGAGCATTACCTGTGCTTCCGCAATATAAATGCGAAAAGGGCTTGTACAAAAAAGTCATGAGGGATGCCATCGCATCTTCGGATGTGAAGCCTCAGTTCGGAGGCTATGAATACGGCGAAAAAATTGTAGAAGAAATGGACCTATATGAGGCGACCAAAGCGGATAGTTCGCTGAAACATTTTATCGATGATCTAAGTAGCGCAATTGCCAGGATTACCATTCAAGAAAAGGTAGATTAAAAAACACAAATTAATGGAAGAAAAAAAGAAGGCCCTGCTATTGCAAGGCCCATTCGCCTCCGCATTGGGCGGAAACTTTAGTCATTTAATTCAATTATCGGCATTTTTTTTAAAAAGTCAAATGTTTTTTACAAAAAAACACAAAAAGGCATGGCTAAAACACGGATAGGTGAAAGAGAAAATGAGCAGAAAAAGACCAAGAGTCTTGATTGAAGATTGGTTGCCGGTTGCGGTAATTGGGGCTGAATCCCTTCGGGATGCAAGTGCGGCAAAGAAACCTCCGCTAAATAGGCTCCATGTTTGGTGGGCTAGGCGCCCCTTAACTGCCAGCCGTACGGCGGTCTTGGCAAGTGTGCTTCCCACGTACTCCGATAAGTGGCCAAAAGACCTAAAGTCTAAATTTCCAGCCGAAAAAGATTATCATAGCTGGTTCCTTCGCTTCATTGGCATACTTGGAGATCCAGTTGCGGGGAGGAAGCTTATCCGATATGCCAAAGAAAGAGATATCAAACTGCCTGGCAATCCTTATGGGTATCCTCGTGCGTTTACTAACCTTCCAGAGGATAGCGAATTCAAACTCATGCAGCGCCTTCTTGAAAATACTTGGGGTGATGGAAGCATTTCTATACTCGATCCTATGGCCGGGGGAGGTTCCATCCCTTTTGAAGCACTGCGTTATGGATTTTCAGTTCATGCCAATGAACTGAACCCAGTTGCTTCCGTAATTCTAAAGGCGACACTTGATTACCCAGCACGATTTGGAAAAAAACTGCTTGAGGAAATAGGGAAGTATGGCAAAAGGATGTCAGAAACTATTGAGGAGCGTCTTGCTCCTTATTTCCCCCGCCAAAAAGGTGAGAGCATTTTTGCCTACATATGGGCAAGGACAGTGGCTTGCCCATCGACAGGAAAGCCAGTTCCGCTTTCCCCCAACTGGTGGCTTCAAAAGGGAAACAAACCAGCGGCTGTGAAGTTATTAGCTGAGCCAAAGTGGAAGTCATGTCGATTTGAAATCGTCCAGGGGAAAAATGCCATTAATTCCAATCCTGATGATGGGACCATTAGCCGGGGTACGGCCATCTCACCCTGGAGCGGGGATACCGTCAATGGTGATTATATCAAAGCCGAAGCCCAGGCAGGTAGGATGGGCCAACAGCTTTATGCTTTAGGTGTAAAAAATTATGAGGGTAAATCTTTTCGATCACCATCTGAGCGTGACCTCAAGGCGATAAGTATGGCAGAAAAAGAGCTTCAAGCCAAACTTCCTATTTGGGAAGCCAAAGGGTTAATCCCGAGAGAACCCTACCCAGAAGTATCAACAGACCCAAGGCCCCTTCGATATGGTATGAGGACGTGGGCTGATTTTTTCTCCCCCCGCCAACTACTGGCCTTAGGCACTTACCTTGAAGTTTTTCACGAGGTCATGCAGGAAGCCCGAAAAGAACTCTCTAATGAAATGGCCGACGCGGTTCAGACCTATCTGGCATTTGCTATTGATAAAAGTGCTGATTACGATTCAAGAATGGTTAGATGGCATAGTTCACGCGGAGTTATTGCTGGCACCTTCGACCGCCACGACTTCAGTTTCAAATGGAGTCATGCTGAATTTGATGCAGCCCACAATTTATTCAACTGGACCCTTCACCAGATAGAGGACTCATATAAAGGCATATCGGAGTTGGTTCGAACTGCCCAATTGGACCTTTTCAAAAAATCCAATGGGGATCCATTAGAAAGACTTTCCATTACTCAAGGCAACGCCCAGAATCTATCTGATCTCAAAACCGGCAGCATCAACCTCATCTGTGTAGACCCACCTTATTATGACAATGTGATGTACTCAGAATGTAGCGATTTCTTCTATGTGTGGATGAAAAGGACCCTTGGTAGCGTTTATCCGCAATTCTTTACCGACGAGTTGACAGATAAGGATAATGAAGCCGTTGCTAATGTTGCCCGGTTTGAAGGAGTTGGAAGGGGAAATAAAAGGCAACTCGCAGAAAAAGACTATGAACGAAAGATGGCCGCCTGTTTCAGAGAGATGTACCGGGTTCTTCATCCTGATGGGGTCCTAACTGTCATGTTTACACATAAAAAAGTAGAGGCATGGGACACCTTGGCGCTCGCTCTGATCGGAGCCGGTTTTGCGATTGAAGCTTCTTGGCCAATTCATACAGAAAGCGAGCACAGCTTGCACCAGGCCAAGAAAAATGCCGCCGCTTCTACCATCCTCCTGGTATGCAGGAAACGAACTGATACTCGCGAACAGGTCTGGTGGGACGACATCAAGGGAAAGGTTCGAGAGATCGCCCGCGAAAAAGCTGCGCAGTTTCATGAAGCTGGGATCAGCGGTGTGGATTTATATCTCTCAACTTTTGGGCCAGTCCTTTCGGTGATTTCTAAAAAATGGCCGGTTCTGACAAGTGAGGTGGATGAAAAAACCGGAAAACCTAAGTCATTGAGACCTGAGACTGCATTAGCTGTTGCCCGTGAGGAAGTTATTGCATTGCGCAAGCAGGGGTTACTTCTGGGTCAGTCAGTGCAGTTCGACCCTGTCACCGATTGGGTGCTCATGGCCTGGGATGCCTTTAAGGCTGAGCAGTTTCCGGCTGATGAAGCCAGAAAGTTGGCTCTGGCTCTGGGTATGGATATCGAGGAGGACCTGGTTAGGCAGAAGCGCATTATCACAAAGAAGCAAAATTTTGTATCCATACAGCTACCTCAGGCCCGACGTCGAAAGGGAGCGGTTGACCCGGAGGCCACGAGCTTTTCTTCGCTTATCGATGCCATCCACACGGCCATGCTTGTTTATGACGAAGATGGATCAAAGGCATGTGAGGTCTTTTTAAAGCGAGCGGGTTTGATGAACGATGCCCAGTTCAAGGCCGGGCTTCAGGCCATGATAAATGCAGTCCCGAGAACCAAAGAAAATGACAAGTTCAAGCGCCCTGAAGCAGCCACACTTGAATCCCTACGTTTTACATTTTTCGAGGATATCTCATTGCCCGTTGAAAAAGAACTGGTGCAATTGCCAGAGCAATTGGAGCTGCAATTGAAAGCCAGGTAGTAATTTGAGGAACCCACTGTGCCAAGCCCTTACCTGAAAGATTATGATTTTAAGATTTCATACGGTCCATCCGATGATCGGCTGCATACTTTCTACATTCCAGCCCTCACGCGGTGCCTGGGCTATGACCGTAGCGCAGGCTTTTTCTCTTCCTCTGCCCTGGCTGTTGCCGCCGCCGGAGTAGCCCATCTTATAAAGAATGATGGTACCATGCGGCTCCTTGTGGGAGCCGACCTCAATGAGCATGATGTGGCCGCTATTCAAAAGGGACACGACCTGGCTGAAGTCTTAAAAGAAAAATTTCTTGCCTACCTTGATGATCCCGAAGAATTAGCCAAACGACGCCTTGAAGTTTTGGCCTGGATGGTGGCAAAAGGCACCCTGAAGATAAAGGTTGTCCTCCCACAAAGAGACGGCAAGCCTATTCCGGCCCCGGAATCACTGGACTACTATCACCCTAAAGAAGGGCTATTTACAGATAAAGATGGGAACCAACTTGCCTTTTCGGGGAGCGTAAATGAATCCGCGCAATCCTGGGAGAAGAACTACGAACAGTTTATGGTTTATAGATCATGGGATGGTAGCGCCCCTTATCTAAAACAGGTTGCATATCGTTTCGATCGACTATGGAAAGGAAAAGAGCCTGACTGGATCGCCTTTCCTGTTCCCGAGGCCGTAAAAGAGCGGCTCATTAAGTTCAGGCCGAAAATGGCGCCCACCAAAGATCCATTGGAAGAGGTTCCATCTGTTGGACCAATTGATGCCGCTGATACCAGGGAACGGCTTCTCTTTCAGTTCCTTCGAGATGCGCCCTATCTGCCCAACGGCAAATTCCTTGCCAAAGAGACAGCTACTGTCCGGCTCTGGCCTCACCAGCAAGCCACCGTGGATGATATCGTCTCAAGGTATCCAGCACGCTATCTCCTTTGTTCTGAGGTGGGGCTTGGAAAGACCATTGAGGCCGGGATAGCCCTGCGACAGCTTATCCTTGCAGGAAAAGTCAAGCGATGCTTGATCCTCACACCTAAGAGTGTGGGCAGACAATGGCAGGAAGAGCTGTATGAGAAGATGAACCTGAATATCCCATTATTCAGTGAAAACGCTTTCACGGATTACTTCCGAAATGAATTGCCACAAAAAGATGGGAACCCATGGGCCGCCCATCCAATTCTGATAGCCTCCTCACAGCTTGCCAAGAGAAGAGAAAGACAGGAAGAGGTCCTTTCTGCAGGTCCGTGGGATTTAATCATCATAGATGAGGCCCACCACGCCCGGCGTAAAGACTTTTTACACGACAGGCGACGCCCAAATCGTCTGCTGGAGCTACTGGAAGGTACTGCCAAACTCTCCGGATTGGCCAGCAAGACAAAGGGGTTGATGTTTTTGACGGCCACACCCATGCAGGTTCATCCCGTGGAAGTATGGGACCTGCTAAAATCTCTTGATCTCGGTGGCCGATGGGAAGCTTCCGATGAAAATTTCCTCCGATTTTTTGATGAGCTTCGCAGGCCTTTCGAGCGGGTTGACTGGAATTTTGTCTTGAACATGTTCGAAGACTCCTTGTCCACCGGTACTGAACTGGATCAAGTATTTGCTGGGATGGCCGAAGACAAGGTAGGTCCCGTGGAGTGGGAGCAAATTAGGCATCTGGCCGGATCAGGTAAAAAGTCCGTAATTTTGAAGCAACTATCCCCTGACGGGCGTCTCTTTCTGACAGATATGGTCAAAAGACACACGCCCCTTAGACGGCTTCTTAAAAGAAGTACACGGAAGCTCCTGCATCGCTACCGGGAACAAGGCATCCTTCAAGACACAGTGCCAACTCGAAAACCCAAATCTGTTTGGGTTAACATGGCTGATGATGAGAGGGTTCTGTACGATCGAATAGAGGAATATTTCAGCGATTTCTATCAAAAATATGAAAGCGAACGCAAAGGGCTTGGTTTTGTAATGACCGTCTACCGACGAAGGTTGACCAGCTCATTTTATGCTGTTGAAAAGAGTCTGGGGCGTCGCCTTGCCTTTCTCAAGGGACAGATTATGCCTGAAGCGCCCCAGGGCCTCACGGAAGAAGACCTGGAACAGGAAGAGCTGAGCCTTGACATTGGCGAAGAAATGGAAAAAGAACAAAAATTTTTCGCCAATGAAATTGAGTATGTAGAGGACTTTTTAAGAGAGATTCGAAAACTTAAAGGTGATTCCAAGTGGGAGCAATTACACGATGATGTTAAAGAGATGCTGAAGAGCCATGAATCACTGGTTCTTTTTACCCACTACACTGATACAATGGACTATATTAGAGAGCAGCTCAGGCAGGTATATGGCTTCCAGGTCGCGTGCTATTCCGGCAGAGGCGGAGAGATATGGAACGGATATAAATGGGTTATTCGTAGCAAAGAAGAGATTAAGAATGCATTTCGGCAAGCCAGGGACATAAAGATTCTTGTCTGTACGGATGCTGCAAGAGAGGGGTTGAATCTCCAGACCTGTGGCATACTTATAAACTATGACATGCCCTGGAATCCCATGAGGGCAGAACAGCGTATAGGGCGCATCGATCGTATCGGAGGCCATAAGGTCGTTTATGTTCGAAATTATTTCTATGAAGATACGGTGGAGGCAAGGGTTTATCAAGCATTGAGCAGACGTATAAACATGTTCGAATGGGTTGTAGGGGAGCTTCAGCCTATCTTGAGTGGCGTTGAGCGTACAATTCAAGAACTGGCTTTATTGCGAAAGGAACAAAGGAAAACAAAGATTGAAGAGGCCATTCAGCGTTTGAACCAGGAATACGATGATCAGGTTGCCAAAGGGCTCAAACTTGATGACTATCTTCTGGAAGAATTACGAAAAGAGACTGAGGAAGGGCCACCCCTTAACCTAAACGATTTGGAAGAAGTCATAATACAATCTCACGCACTGAAAGCCTATTGGGAAAATAACTCTGAGTTTCCCAATGCCTGGATTTTAGAATTGGATGACGAGAAGATTCCATTTACTTTCGATCGAGACATGTTTGATCGTTATCCCGAAACACTTCGACTCATGACATATGGGGAGCCGATTTTTAAGACCCTTCTTGATATGGTGAGGCCCTTAATCCATCCTGATGAGGCGGATTTGCCCCTAATAAGATACTCGGTTGATACACCTGAATCCATAGTGTGTTATTTCGCTTTAAAGGAAACCGAGGCCATTCCTATAAAAACGCTAAAAGATCTGCAAAGTTTCCTGGATACTTCTCCCCCTGATGGAATGCCTGGCAGAAAAGCAGAGGCACACGCTAAAGATCAATTTGAGATACTCATTAAAGCAGCGGAGCAGAAAACATTTGAAAAGAGTCAAACGCAATATCGATCGGAATTACTTGCCCTTGAGGAACAAGGCCGGAGGCTTCTTATTAAGACGGCTTTATGTGATATTAGCATGGCGCATGAGCCCTCATTGTTCGATCAATCGCCTATAGAGGCTGATTTTGATGAAGAAACGGTTCAACGATTAAGGAACAAAGGCTATCCTTTTGCTCCGGTATTTCATCTGGTAGAAACTGAGGGATTAAAGCCAGAGCTTACTGATCCATTTTGGTTGAGAGTTCAAGGAAAATCTGAACGAGAGATTCGAGGAATACAAGATTATTTGCGGCGGGAAATCAAAAAACTGGTTGAGACTCTTGATGAGGTGAAGAGTAGTGTCTTGGAAAAACCTAAAGCAGGGCTAATTTCATTACAGCGATTCTACCGGGAAGTTAAAAGAGAAAAGCCAAAGCTTGTCTTAATAAGTTCTCCGCCTAATAAAGAATGGTTCAAGAAGTTTCTACCAGTTTATTCACTAAAAGCCGCTGCTGGGTATTTTGGAGAAGGTGAATCGGTTGAACCGGAAGGCTGGATAGAAGTCGATGGCTTTGGGAATTTGGATGAAAGGATGTTTGTGGCTCGTGCTGTTGGCAGATCTATGGAGCCTAAAATACAAGATGGAGATTATATCGTGTTCAGAGCCAGTCCTGCAGGTTCTCGCATTGGAAAGATCGTGCTTGTCCAGTATCGTGGGCCTGAAGATCCAGAGACAGGCGGAGCATATACTGTAAAAAAATATCAGTCAGAAAAAATACCTGATGAAGAAGGCGGCTGGCGGCATCAAAGGATTACTCTGTCTCCCTTAAATCCGGAATTCGCACCAATTGTCCTGGATGAGGATCAGGCAGGATCAGTAAAGGTTATTGCAGAGTATATCGGAACGCTGGGTAACTAGCTTTTATATAGATACCTATGGAAACCTTTCCTATTGTGAAGCGCAAGGACGAAAAAAAACATGGTGAATACCGCAGCAAGCGTGTGATTTTGGAATGCTACGATGCCATGGCAGAGGCAATGAAGACCGGTCATCCTTACCAAACGATCCTTGATCCACCTCCAGCCGACCCCCGCGTCGCTCATCCCACATCCATCCGCCAAGGGGGTGCAGAGAATGAGCACTGAAATCCTGAAACGCATCATTAATTGGGCTGAAGGTAAAGAACCCTGGCAGCGAGATGCAATCCGGCGGATATGCCAGCAGGGGCAACTGACAATAGACGATGTAAATGAACTGGAGATGATGTGCCTAACATACCGCGGCATGCCTGTCCCTGACGGATTTGAGGTTCCTGAGCCTTTGGGTCTGAAGGCTGCTGACATCTGGGTCGTCGAACCCACCCATCAGCCAGTGGTTTTAAAGAAAGTCTCAGAAGTTAGGAACGTAAACAATCTGGCAGAGGGCCAGACGCTGACATTTGGCGAAAGCGGTCTATCGATAGTTTATGGTGACAACGGGGCAGGCAAATAGGGCTACTCGAGGATTCTCAGGCAAGTATGTAGAGCTCGTTCAAAGGATAGTTAGACTATTAGGGACGTTCTCAACATTTAAACTATAGACTATTAGGGACGTTCTCAACATTTAAACTTGGGGTTGCTATTATGGAACTATTAGGGGACCTTGCTTTATGTTGCTGATGATTGATAACTTTAAATGTTGAGAACGTCCCTGATATCCCCTGATATCCCTCCGTCCCTGATATCCCTCTGTTTCTAAGCAATCCTTTTAGAGCCGGTCCATGATGGCAAGAAAGTTGAAGATAGATGAATTGATGGGTCTGTGGGCTATTTCATGGTTTGAAAATGTGCCAATTTAATGACTCTTGGTTATGAAAAGCTGAAAACTGTAAACTTTCGCTTGATCTTGGTTTAAATATATGTTTGTTTAATAATCATGAGCACTCAAACAAGGACAAAAATAAACCGGCTTATTAACCAATGGCCGAGGGGAACGGTTGGTGCCGCCTCGTACTTGAATGCATCGGGCTTCAGCCATAGTCTTTTGACCAGATACAAAAAGGGCGGCTGGCTCCAGTCTTTTGGAAGGGGGGCCTACACTCTTTTCGGGGACAAGGTGCAATGGTCCGGTGCGCTTTACACCCTTCAAACACAACTTGGGTTGAACGTCCATGCAGGGGGAAAGACTGCCCTTGAGCTAAAGGGATATGCTCATTATCTACCGACGAAACAAAACAGGATATTCCTATACGCAACGCAGGGGCAGGCATTGCCGGCCTGGTTTAAAGGGGTGCGTCTTGGTGTCGATATCGTCATCACGCGAACCAATCTATTCCCGGTCAAAAGTCAACTTGGCTTCTCAGAGTTTAGAGACAAGGAGTTTTCCATAACGATATCGTCGCCTGAAAGAGCCGCCATGGAAATGCTGCACATCGTTCCTGGGAGAATCGGCTTTGAGGAAGCCGCCCTGATCATGGAAAATCTTGTCAGTCTGCGGTCAGAAGCGGTTCAGAGTCTGCTCGCAATGTGTCGGTCCGTCAAGGTCAAAAGGCTCTTCATGTATATGGTAGAAAAGCATGAGCATCCCTGGGTGTCACAGCTTGATCTGTCGAGTATCGATTTCGGGGAAGGAAAGCGAATGATTGTGCCGAACGGCAGGTACGACAAGAAATATCATATCACCGTCCCGAGAAGTTATGAAGAGGTTGCGGGATGAAGGACACAGTATTTTTCAGGCAGGCAGAATTGCTTATCAGGATTCTTCCCCTGATCCATGCGGAACACGTGTTTGCCCTGAAAGGAGGCACCGCGATCAATTTCTTCGTAAGAGACCTCCCGCGTCTTTCCATAGATATTGATCTCGCATACCTTCCGGTAAATGAGAGAGATGCCGCCTTGAGCGATATCCGCAACACATTGATCCGGATCTCAGAGAATATCAACAAGAGGGTTCCGGGAACGAAAGTTGCCTATAAGAATATCCACGGCACTGATGTAATAAAGGGCATGATCGTTCACCGAGAGGCAGTGACGGTCAAAATCAAGCCCAACTTAGTATTGCGGGGCTCTGTATATCAACCCGAAACAAAGACCTTATCCAAAAAAGCACAGGACCTCTTTGAGCTTTCGGTGGAAAGCTGTATCCTGTCTACGGACGAACTTTACGCTGGAAAAATCTGTGCAGCCCTTGACCGCCAACATCCGAGAGATCTTTTTGATGTCCATATACTCCTCATAAATGAAGGTCTTAATGATGAAATACGAAAAGCATTCATTGTCTATCTCATCAGCCATCCGAGGCCTATGATTGAAATCCTAAATCCCAGATTTATGGATATCAGGTCAGTTTTTGATACTGAATTTGAAGGCTTGATTGCTGAAAGCGTTGCATGCGAAAATTTATCCGCAACACGAGAAAGGCTGGTTTCAATGATATTGAACGACTTGACTACCCAGGAGAAGGAATTCATTGTCTCGGTGAAGGAAGGCGCTCCCCAATGGGAGCTTTTGGGCCTGGAAGGGGTTGAGCACTTGCCAGCAGTAAGATGGAAGCTTTTGAATATCGGCAAAATGAAGCCTTCAAAACACAAAGAAGCGGTTCGTAAATTGAGAAATTATCTGGGGGTCTAAGGATGGAAGAGGGGGATATCCTTCAGTTTTACAGTTTCTAAGCAATCCTTATAGAGCCGGTTCATGATGGCAAGAAAGTCGAAGATAGATGAAGATTGTGAGGAATTGAGCGTTGTAGCAGATCCATGGAACCTCAAACTGAGACCTACAAAATTGATGCCCCCTTTCTTTCTGAGGTGCATTCAGAGTTGGCTTTGGTTTCCTTCAGCTAAATCGCTAGTTCATTGAATATGGCCGGGGAAAACCAAACCAGGTACCTTCACGAACAATCGGGTATTAATAGGGAATAAATCAACATGATGTCCCTTAAGGAACTCAGGCAATTGATCAACGAGGTACAGAAGCGTCAAACCGAGTCTGACCACGTGGAGGTAAAGGCTGCAAGTGGTGGAACACCTAAAAGGTTGTACGAACCGCTGTCGGCGTTTGCCAATCGCACCGGGGGCGGTGTGTTGTTGTGCGGGTTGGATGAATCCAGAGATTTCTCAGTTGTAGGTGTCAGAGACGCTCATCGGCTACAAGAAGAAATCACCCATCTTGCATTTGCGGATAAGGAAGCGGCTCTGATGCCGCAGTTTCTGGCGGGTGAGAAATCGTGACCTTTATTAAAGATGAAACCATTGATAAGAGAAGTTTAGGGAGCTTAGGTACATGTTTAATTAGCTAAATATAATGAGAAGGCCAGGAAAGGGGATAATATGATGGAGACATTAAAGGAAGAAGCTATAAACGTGATTTCCAAAATGCCAGATTCAGCAAGTATTGATGATATCATGTACCGGCTTTATGTGATTGATAAGGCCAGGAAGGGTAAGGAGGCTGTTGAACAAGGGAATACTGTTTCCATTGAAAAACTAAAAAGGGAAATAGAATCATGGTAAAATGGTCCGGGCCAGCCAAAAAGGATTTAAAGCAGATACACAATTATATTGCTCAAGACTCCATATATTATGCGAAAAATGTTGTCCGGAATATTGTTGCCAAATCCGACACCCTTCAAGCGTTTCCTGAAACAGGAAGGATTGTGCCTGAGATAGATGATCCAAATGTCAGGGAAGTATTCATCTATTCATATCGCCTTATATATGAAGTGAGACCGGACAGAGTGGATATTCTCGCAATCGTCCATGGCAGACAGGACTTTTCTGCTGCCAATTTGGACATGCTTAAACAAAACAGGTGAGCGAGAGGAGGGGACTATTAGGGACGTTCTCAACATTTAAACTTGGGGTTGCTATTAGGGAACTATTAGGGGACCTTGCTTTATGTTGCTGATGATTGATAACTTTAAATGTTGAGAACGTCCCTGATATCAAGTTATGTTACTGATATCCAAAGTAATGAGCAAAACGACATTACATTCCGAGGCACATCTGCTTCAAGCCTGTCAGCGTGGCTAGGTGGATGAGTTTCTTGGAGATGGGACCAGATGGGACCGGCAGGTGTGATAGGAAGTGGACCTGCAGCATCGCGGCCTGCACCGTTAAATGCTGTACCTGATTCAACTGGGGTGGGGAGCGAGGAATTTGTGGAGAAGACAAGGGTTGAGCTTGACATTCGGGCAAAGGGGCGGAAGGTCCTCGAGGGCGACGAGGCGTAGCAGCCTCGAGATCCGCAGGTTTGTTATCGTGACGTTTTTGATACCAAAAATGCCCATATTGGTGCTGAAAACAGCTAGTTCTGGAACACTAACCTAGCGTAACCGTTCACTGGTTCAATGGTTCAGGGGCTCAGGGTTCACCGAAATCTGAACCGTCCTACGAGCAAGGCCAACGAAAGGATGTAACCCTGAACGGTTCACCATGTTAAATAGGATTCCCTTCGGGACACGAAGTGTAATGTTTTCAAGCCTTCAGGCCTCCGGCTCGGAGAGCGCAACCTTGCGCCAGATCTAACAGCGTGAACTCTGAACCTGTGAACGCTTACGTTCTTTTTCTTGTAGCGTTTTTGGCCCGCCACTTACCCCTGTCGTCAGATTACTATTCAAGGCAGTGACACTATGTTTTCAAAAATTGTAATCTTTAGCGTTGACAAATGCCAACAATGGATTAAGATAATATTATGAAGAGATTCGCCCATCCCAATAAGCATGTTGAGGAGGCGTTGCGATATGCGGAGAAACAGGGATAGCGAGTGGAGAAGGGAAAAGGTGGCGGTCATGCATGGGGCCGCGCTTTCTGTCCTGGGGGGCGAAGGGGAGACTGTATCATGTCCATATGGTCTACCCCACGGAATGCCGAAAACCATGCAAAGCAGATCAGAAGAAGAGTGAGTCAATGTCCTCATAGATAAAGGATTCATATGAAGACCTACACTTTCACGCTTGTATTATCCGGTTTCAGCGAACTCAGAGAAGACATGGAAGATCGTCTCTTTGAATCTGGTTGTGATGATGCTCTGTTAAGCTTCCGTGATGGAGTTCCTTACCTTGATTTCGACCGGGAGGCAGAAACGCTACGGGAAGCCATCTTGTCAGCCATTATTAATGTCGAAGGAGCTGGTATCGGTGCATGCGTGATTCGAGTTGAACCCGACGAACTTGTTACGGCATCGGAGATTGCTGAACGAACGGGCCGAAGCCGAGAGAGCATTCGTCTTCTGGCTGCAGGGAAACGAGGTCAAGGTGGTTTTCCTCCGCCTTTACGAGGTATGAAGAGTCGAACTCGACTCTGGCACTGGGGGGAAGTTGCCTTATGGCTTGCCCAACGCGAATGTGATTTAGCTGCCCCATTGGTAGAAGAAGCCCATGCAATAGCGGCAATCAACGGTGCTTTAGAACTACGTCGCCATGCGCCAGATTCATCGAGCTACCTTATTAAACGCATTGCGGGCTGAAGCTCTACTTGGGAATCATCCTCACACTCCGAAGAGATCTTCAAATCGGACAATCTGGTTGAAATATTTTTTTCTTTTTGAGATCCTCAGTAACATCCGAAGCGGTAACCAAAACGGTCTCTACGGTGAAACGCTTCGGATTAGCTAGGCCCTGCCGCTTCTTTTCCGCTTCAGCAAAAAAGCACAGACGTTCCAGATTAGCCCTTACGGATTGAGACAGGTCCACTTTCTCGCATTGTGAGTACTCAAATTCCCAGTAATCCGCGATGAGCCAAACCGGGTCACGGAGTATTGGAGTAATGGGGTTATGAATTTACATCAAAACGAAGTGCGTCCCAACTCCGCAATCCGCAATCCGCAATCTGCATTCCGAATTCCGCAATAGCATCAAATCAACAAACAACAGTCAACGATCAATCGTCAATCAAAAATCGTCAATCAAAAAGCCCTCAAAGTATTCACTGGCTGGATGGCAATGGCCTTTTTGGAAGGATAGATCCCGCCTGTAATCCCCACGGCCAATGACGCGAAAAAGGAAATCGCAAAACCCGAAGTGGATAAAGTAAAAGGCAGGTCGAATACATGAAAGATGATCACGCTCCCCACAAATCCAACCACAACACCAACCACACCGCCAGTAAAGGAGATGAAGGCCGACTCGAGCAAAAACTGAAGGACGATATCACGCTTCCTGGATCCAACGGCACGGCGGATTCCGATTTCCATCTTCCGTTCGCTAACGATCAGGGTCATGATTGAAAGTATTCCCAGGCCGCCGATTAGAAATGAGATGATTGCCGAAACCCGGCCCAGGGTAGATATGGTATCCATGGCCTGGCTCTTGAGCGTCATGACGTCTTTCAGATCAATTACGGCAAAACCATCCCGTCTGCCAGGCTTTATGTTGTGACGACGTCTCAGGATTGCTTCAATTTCAGCTTTGGCTGGCGCGAGGGACTGGCTGTTTCGGCATTTGACGTAGATGGTACTCATCAAATCCTGGTTGACCAGCCGGCGAAGGAAAGTGTTGAATGGCACGAAAATTTGCTTGTCCGGGTCCACGCCCGAAAGGTCGGCCCCTCTCTCCTCCATCACCCCGATCACCTGGCAGGGAAAGCGCCAAATAAGGACATACTTACCAATGGGATTGTCCTCGCCAAAAAACTTCTCCGCCACCCTTGAGCCCAAGACCGCGACTCTGCGTTGGTTCCTATTGTCGTTTGCCGTGACAAAGCTCCCCTCTTTGACGGCAAAGTTCGTCACTTGCGGGTAGTTTGGCATCACGCCGGTGATTAGAACGGCATTTAAGACCATGCTTTCATAGCGCACAGGAAAGGGAGTACTGCTGGAAGGTGATACATCCCTTACGTAGGATGCTCCCTCGGCAATGGCCCGGACATCGCCAAAAGTAAGGTTGGATTCCTGGCTGATCAGCCGGGGGGCCCGGCCGTGCCGAATGACCACGCCGCTACGCACGATGAGGAGGTCTTTACCGAGCTTATCGATTTCGAGTTGGGCCTTCTTGGCCAGGGAGCCGGAGAGGTTGTACACGACGATGAGCGAAAACGTGCCCAGAAACACACCAAGGATAGCGAGAATAGAGCGTAACTTGAAACTATACAGGGAACGAAGCGCGATCCTGAGGTTCAGGTATACGCGTTTCACTCTCGAATCGCCTCAATTGGTTCTATCTGTGCAGCGCGTGATGCAGGCTGCAACCCGGAGGCAATCCCCACGATCCATGACAGCCCCATGCCAACGGCAAATGCCTTCCAGGAGAAGTACATGGGAAACTCTGCAATATAGGTGAGCAGCCTCGATCCAAGAAGTGCCAGGATGAAGCCCACAATGCCGCCGATGCTGGTGATGATGACAGATTCTCCCAGAAACTGTGTAACGATATCCCGCCTTCGTGCTCCGATAGCACGGCGAATTCCGATTTCCTTTGTACGTTCCTTCACTGAAAGCAAGAACAGGTTTGCCAGGACGAATCCGGCCACGATGAGACAGATAATCCCCGCAATACCGATAAAGGCGACCAGGGAACCGGTAAGGGCCACGAGAAACTTGATGATTGCGGTAGGCGAAACAATCCTGAACGGATCAGGCTGGTCATCTGCGGTACGCATCTCCTGACGGAGAAACAACCTGAGCTCCTCTTCGCGTGCCTTGAGGTTGTGCTGATCGACAAACCGCGCACGAAACGCGGTTATGTACTGTGTTTCGTTGACGAACTTTTTCATGACCGTGGTAATCGGCAGAACAATTCGATTGTCCAGCTTATGGCCGCCTCCGGTGATTCCGCGCTCGGCCAGCACTCCTACGACCTGCACAGGGATCCGCCGAACCAGGATGTACTTTCCTACCGGATCTGTCTCGCCGAACAATTCCCGTGAAACTTCCTGCCCGATAAGCCCCACGTTTCTTATACCCTTAATATCTTCCTCTGTAAAGTCAGAGCCTTGAATCACCGGCCAGGTCCATGCCCTGGTGTAATCGGCCGTTGATCCAATCACCCGTGTCTGATACTTCTTGTCCCGAAAGGAAACCGGTATGTCCCCGACGAACGTCATGGGTACCACCATGTAGACGGTCGGAAATGCCTGCCGGACCGCCTCCACATAAGCCAATTTGATGGTCTTGGGCCAGCGGCCCAGGGCGCGCGATTCCTCGCTTCCGCCGATAACCAGGAGGGAGTCGGGACCAAAGCGGCCAACGATCTCAAAGGCCCGCTTGTAGGCCCCTTCTGTGGCAGCGACTATCACGGCAATAGAAGAGATGCCCAGAGCCACGCTAATCAGACAAAAAAAGCTGCGTACCCTGTATGCCATGACAGCCTGAATCGCCTGCTTCATGATTCCGGCTAAACGTTTCACCTGCGTCTCGCATCACACGATCAGGCCGTCTTCCATCCTGATAGTTCGTTGTGCATAAGAAGCAATGTTCACATCATGGGTAATAATGGCCACGGCCTTGCCGTCCTGATTCATCCTGGCAAGGATTTTCATGATTTCAGTTGCTGTCTTGGAATCCAACTGCCCGGTGGGCTCGTCAGCCAGGACGAGTTCCGGATTGTTGATGATGGCCCGAGCAATGGCCACTCTCTGCTGCTCGCCGCCGGAAAGCTGTCCGGGCCTAAACTTATCCCGTTCCTGTAGGCCCACCATCTCGAGCAACCGTGAGGCCAGTTTTGCCGCCTCATTCGTGTTGTGGTCTCTATAAAGGGTGGGCAGAAGCACGTTTTCAAACACCGTGGCATACGGTATGAGGTAGAAATTCTGAAATACAAAACCGATATGTTCGTTTCGGATCAGTGAGAGTTCGTCGTCTGTCAAGTTCGACATATCGCGGCCTGAGAGCATGTAGCGGCCAGAGGTGGGCACATCCAGACATCCCAGGAGATTCATGAGCGTGGTCTTGCCAGCACCGGATGGCCCGATGATCGCTACGAACTCGCCCTGTTCGATGCCAAAAGACACACCGCGCAACACCTCAACGGTCTGACTACCCAGGCGGTACGTCTTGGTTACGTTTTCCATACTGCAAAGCGGCATGGCTCTGTCTCCCGCTAACGCGTACGCCTGGCAGGGCTTTTTGACACAGGGAGAATAAGCTTAGTGGCAAGTACGTCGCCTTCGTGAACGCCCGAACATATCTCTGTCTTATCCTCGCCCCGTACACCAATTATCACCGAGACTTTTTCCACTTGGTTTTCCCCCTTCACCCGAAAGACGATATGCTTGCCTGCCTCGAATTTGATGGCCGCGTTTGCCGCGGTGAGCACGTCTTTTCGTTCATCAAAGAGGATCTTCACATAAGCGGTCATTTGCTGTCTTAAGAACCGTGCATCTTCCTTTTTAACCTTCACGATGGCCAGGTAGTAAACGATGTTTTCTCTTACTACGGGTTGAGCATATATTTCTTCCACGGTGCCATCAAACAGTTTTTCCTGATATGTGTCCACGTAATACTCCACATGCTGGCCCACCTTAACGCGTCCCACGTCGGTTTCATCCACATATATCCACAGATCGAGACGCGTTGGATCAATGATGGTTACCAGGTTAGCCACCTGAAGGCCGGTGACGATGGTTTCTCCTTCCTGGACCGTTATATCCGAAACCACACCGTCAATGGGCGCGTAGATGCGGTTATAAGTCAGTCGGATTTTTTCCTTCCTCAGACGGGCCGTGATTTCTCCAATGGTAGCCTTCGCCACCTTGAGTTGCGTCTTGAATTCATATTTCAGCCGTCTTAATCTTGCCTTGGCAGCTTCATACAGGCTCTTGGCCTGGTCCACCTCGTCCTGCGTTGTGTACTGCTCTTCGATGAGTTTCGATTCACGGTTGTAGGTAATCTTCTTGTACTCGTAATCTGCCTGAGCCTCTTTGATCTGCCTCGGATAAGTCAATTTTACCTGCTCCAGCTTGTTTCGTGCTCTGGACAGGGCCGCGTTTTGCTCCTCAATGCCCCTTACAATTTCACGGTCGTCGATGAGCGCAATGAGCTGTCCTTTTTTTACGCGGTCTCCGATCTTTACCTTCATAGACTTAATAACACCGGTGGCACGTGTCCCGATCTTTAACTGTGCACCGACCTGGGGCTCGATTATCCCCGTCTCAACGAGCACTGCCTTGATATCGCCTCGCTCTACCCTGGCCGTTTTAAGGACTTCGATTCCAGGCTCAGGAAAAAACTTCTCGTAACCATAGTAGGCTGCCGTGGCGAGAAGAGCGATAATGATGATAACCACGGAGAATTTTTTCATGAAATTCCTT